>JAIVWA010000402.1:0-4888 GCA_049190255.1 Gammaproteobacteria bacterium
TTGAGGCCGTTGGCGTCCTCTATCACCGCCATTATCCCAATCGGCAACGCACCAGCGCCCGACCGGTAATCTGCTCTCCGATTCATGATCGGTTGGCGGCGCAGGGGGCCGCTTTCAGCCAAAATGCAGGTTGGGAACGGGCGGATTGGTACGCTCCGCAAGGTGTTGAACCGGTTTATGAATACAGCTGGGAAAAACCCAACTGGTTTAAATACCAGGGCCAGGAACACCTGGCCGTTCGAGATGGCGTAGGCCTTTATGACTTGACTTCGATGGGTAAGTTTCTGGTTCAGGGTCGAGATGCCGAGGCGGTCCTTCAGTATCTTTGCGCCAATGACATTCGTGTTCCGGTCGGCCGGATCGTCTATACTTCGATGCTCAACGAAAGAGGCGGGTTCGAAACTGATGTTACGGTTACCCGGTTTTCTGAAGATGCGTTCTTTATCGTTACATCGGGGGCAACCTCGGTTCGCGATTTTGATTATATCAAGCGCCGGATCCCGGCCGATTCCCATGCCGTGATAACCGATGTGACCCAGGCTTATGCCATGCTGGGGGTAATGGGGCCCAGATCCAGGGATTTGCTGCTAAAGCTGACCAATGCTGAGCTTTCCAATGAAAACTTTCCTTATGGTACGGCCCAGCAGATCGATATCGCCTATGCCAGGCCATGGTTACTGAGAATGTCTTATGTCGGTGAATTAGGATGGGAGCTTTATATACCAACCATGTTTACAACGGCGGTATTTGATGCGCTATTGGCAGAGGGGAAAGAGTTTGGATTACGTCTGGTAGGCATGCAGGCAGTCAACTCGCTACGGCTTGAAACCGGGTATCGCCATTGGGAATCCGACATCACACCGGATGTCACACCCTATGAGGCCGGCTTGGGTTTTGCTGTAAAGCCGGACAAAGGCGACTTTATTGGACGGGCAGCATTATTAAAGCAAAAAGAAGCAGGAATTCAGCAAAAGCTTGTCATGTTTACCCCTGAAGATCCGGATATCATGCTTTATGGTGGTGAACCGGTTTATAGAGACGGGGTCTGGATGGAAAACTTGACCTCCGGAGCCTATGGCTTCAAGGTTGGCTCCGCTGTGGGCATGGGATATGTCAAAAATGAGAAAGGCATCACCGAAGATTGGATTTTAACCGGCAAATATGAAATCGAGGTTGAAGGCAGGATGATTCCTGCTAACGTACACATCCGTTCTCCTTATGATCCAAAAAACGAAAGACCTAAAATGTGAGCGCCAAAGCCGCTTGCGCCGGATTTGGATGCAATCATATCTATTTTTTATCGATACCGAGTTCTTTTTCAAATTCCCTTACGATTTCGTCCATGGTTTCCGGGGCGCCTTCCGGCAGCGGGTAAGGCTTATGATTTTGGATAATGTCAATTGCGGCCTCATAAGCCCTTTCACGCATGGGCATTCCCTTGGTTATTTCCATCCAATCATCACGGGATCTGCGGTCAAATAACTTCGTCTGGGACTGACTTCTCATGGATTGCAGGCTATGGTCATGGGTGATAAAAGCACCACCGGGACCCACCTCATGAATAACATCCATCGCCAGTTTTTCGTCTGAAATCTCTATGCCCCTAATGGCAACCTGAATCATTCTGATCATTTCGGCATCCATAACAAGTCTGGCATAATCAATTGTCAAGCCCTGTTCCAGAACTCCGGATCCAAACACGATATTTCCGCCTGCCAGAGCACTCAGTGTGGCGCTGAGGGTAAATTCATATCCGGACTGGATATCGGGTATCTTGCTGTCGGAAGCGCCTCCACCGACATAACTGGGCAGACGATAGTATTGAGCCAGCTTGGCTATAGAGGCATTGATCATGCCGTATTCGGGTGAGCCGATGGCTGACGTGCCGAACCTTAAATCCAGGATAGTGCTGGTACTGCCATAAGTGCACGATACGCCCTTTTTTGTCAGTTGGGCCAGGATAATGCCGCTCAATACTTCGGTGTTGTGGGTTACCAGGGTGCCGGCCAGGGTGGCGGATGATGTTCCGCCGGAAAGCGCCATGGGAAGCACCAGGACCCCCAAACCCGATCTGGCGGAATTAATAATCACGTTGCAGGAATTGTCAGGAAGGATGAGCGGGCTCAGGGGACAAATGCTGGAGGTAAAATTCGGTCGTTTGATGAAATTGTCCCGGCCGCCAGCGGCCGCTGAAGCGAGTTCAATCATTACCTCCAAAGAGCGCGGAGAATCAACGCCCAGAAAAACATGTTTGCCGGTATTTCTCAACTGCGCGTCCAGGTTATGGACGGACAGGGCCCCTGGCGGGACATCCGTCGAGTTGACACTTCTGGTAACCACGCAAATTTCATCGAGATAATCGCATACCCGGGCAACTTCACCGCAGTCTTTCTTGGTTGCCGGCCGAACTTCGCGGGTATGCGGGTCCACGACGTTGATGCACCCGCCAAACGTTGTAAAACCCACGCGGTTGGGTTCAGCTATGTAATCCTTATCGGGATCGCGGGCATCATAGACGATGGTACGGGGCGCCCAGTAAGCACACTCTTCAACTACATACGACGGGACCTTCACAATACCGTATCCCTTGAAGCGTTCAATGTCACATCCCCCGCCGTGAAATATTTCCAGGGCTTCTTCATTCATCACTTTAATACCGGTATCCTGAAAGATCTGCAGAGTGGCATAGTGAATGGAATCCAGCTCATCTCTGGAAAATGCCCCTAGTCCAAAACCCGCAGTGGTTCCAATACCGCTTCTTGACATTCGTTTCATGGTGATATCCTTATTTATAATTTGTAACGATTTGAAAATATAGATTGTTTTTCAAGTATAAGTCAAAATAATAAATTTCATATTTTAAATAATCATGCGTTATTGGAAATAACCTGGAAAAGATAGTAAAATAATAAAAAATGAGCGGTTACACAAAAAATCAATGGGAAAATCTTGTTGTTTCTCCCGAGGAGGTCCTGGCCCATATCAAGCCGGGAATGACTATCTTTCTTGGAAGCGGAGTAGCGGAACCCCGCACGCTGATGAAATGTCTCATCGATTCGGGTCTTTCGAATACGAATGACCTGGAATTAATCCAGCTGAACAGCCACGGGGACATCCTTTCCTTAAAAAAACGTGACTGGCAAAGGTACCGCCTCAAAACGTTTTTCTCCACCTGGGTGTCCAGTGAGGCGGTTGTCGCCGGAAGTGTCGACTTGATCCCGGGTCGTATCTCCCAGATACCACGGATTATCAAATCCAAACGGATCCCCATTGATGTGGCCTTTATACAAATCACGCCCCCCAACGAAGCCGGATATTGCAGTCTCGGTGTGGCGGTTGACATCGCCCGGGAAGCCATGGAGCAGGCCTCGGTGGTGGTGGGGGAGATCAACCCCCAGGTCCCTTTCACATTCGGCGACACCATTGTCTCTGTTTCGGATTTTGATCTGCTGGTGAAGTCAACGGAACCGCCAACCTATTTCAAACGCCCGCCCGTAAACAAAATAATCGATCAGGTGGCCGCCAACATTGCACAGGTGATTGAAGACGGGGACTGTCTCAGCTTTACCACGGATTCTTTGTGCGAGGCTTTGGGCCGGCGCCTGACCCACAAGCGACACCTGGGTATCCATTCATCCTGTTTTACCGATGCCTTAATGGATCTCGTTAAAAGCGGTGCGGTGACCAACTATCGCAAGGTGGCTTTCAGGGGCAAATCAGTTTCTTCTTACGCCTTAGGGACACCGGAGCTGATGGCCTGGCTGGACCACAATCCCCTGATTGAATTTCAAGGTATCGAACAAGTGTTCGACCCCACCCAAATTGGCCGCAACCCCAATTTTGTGGCCGTGTTTCGGGCCCGCAAAGTGGATCTGTTGGGCCGGGTGGCTTTTTCCGTCGGGAAGGGCAACATCACCTCCGGTCCGGGTGAAGGGGCAGATCTGTTCACCGGCACTGAGATTTCTTCCGGAGGACGCACCGTGTTCGGATTGCCGAGCCGCAACCCCAGGGGAGACCCTAATATCGTGGTGATGCTGCGGGACCTTCGCAATCAGTTCCATATGCGCGAGTCGATTGATGTGGTCGTCACCGAATACGGCATCGCCAACTTGAAGTGGCGCACGATCCGGGAGCGGGCTCAGGCATTGATCGATATTGCGCATCCGGACGACCGGGAAAACCTTGTCGAACAAGCCAAGAAAAAGAGGATCCTGTTCTCGGACCAGATTTTTTTGTCGGAAAGCGCACGTTTATATCCCATGGAAATCACAACCGCGCGTATCTTCCAGGATGGTTTAAAGGTTCGGTTCAGGGCCATCAAGCCTTCCGATGAAGAAGCCATGCGTCGTCTTTTCTACCGTTTCTCACATGAGACGGTCTACCGTCGTTATTTATATCCCATTTCCACCATGCCCCATAAAAAAATGCAGGAATACGTCAATATTGATTACAGCCGGGTCATGTCGGTGGTTGCCCTTACCGGAGAACCCGATCAGGAAACCATTATTGCAGAGGCAAGATTTGTCAAGGATGATCAAAGTTCATACGGGGATTTGGCTTTTGTTGTGGATGAAAAGTACCATGGACGCGGGATCGCGACGGCCCTCTATGAAATGCTGATACGGCTGGCAAAAGAACGGGGGCTAAAAGGGTTTACCGCTGAAGTGCTGCAGGCCAACAAAAAGATGATGAAAATTTTTGAAAACGGCCATTTGCCGATAAACGCCCGGGTAAAAAATGGTTTATATGAACTGACTATTCCCTTTGATGTTCAAAGTTCACAGACTATTGAACCGTAACCACGGGGCACGGAGCATGCAGAATGACATACTGAGCAGTGGAGCCGAATAAAAGCTTTCCAACTTTGGATTTTTTGACGATCCCTAGA
>JAIVWA010000403.1:0-4888 GCA_049190255.1 Gammaproteobacteria bacterium
CAATCAAAAATACCAAATCACAAATCAAAAATCGAAAGACCCGCAACCGAAACAATTGACGAATGACTATTGACGAATGTCGAATTAAGGAATTCTATCATTTTCAAAGCCACCATAATAAAATCGATGGAGCGCAGCGACTTCCATAATTATTCATTCTTCATTCGACATTCGTCATTCCAAAGTCATTCGTCATTCGACATTCCAACTATTTCCCCCCAAAGGCATCTTCTTCAATGTCCACTGCCGCCGCATTGGTTTCGAGAATAGCATTCATTTTACCGACGGTCGCCGGCAGGATGCTGTGGGTAAAAAATTCCGCACTTTTTAGCTGACCTTCATAGAAAACAGCATCTTTTTTCTTAGCACCGTTTTCCAACTTTTCGGCCGCGATGGTGGCCCGCCAGAGCAACTGCCAGGCCAAAACCACATCACCGGTCACTTCCATAAACGGGTAAGCGTGGGCAAAGGCCGCCATTACCTGGGGCGACATGGCTGTTTGGCCCAAATGCAAAGCAACCTCACCCAATTTATTGAGCGCTGCTTCCACTTTAGCGGCATACCCTTCGGTTCTTGGATAGGTCTTGGCGGTGGCAATGGTATTTTGGATCTCGACCATTAAATCCATAATAGGCTTGCCTTTATTCATTCCAAGCTTTCTGCCCAGCAGGTCCATGGCTTGAATGCCGTTGGTCCCCTCGTATATCGGGGTAATCCGGCAGTCCCTTAATAACTGCTCCATGGGATATTCTTTGATATAGCCGTAGCCGCCGTAGACCTGGACGCCAAGGTCGCAAACCTCCAGGGCTTTGTCCGTAACATAACCTTTGGCCAGTGGTATCAACAGATCGATGATTCCCTGGTATTTGGCCTTTTCCTCCTCACTGTCGGAAACATCTTTCCTGTCATCGCACATGCCGACGTAATAAAGCAGACTTCGCATCCCTTCAACATAGGCTTTCATGGTCAACAGCATGCGCCTGACATCCGGATGCTGGATGATGGGGACCGATGGGGCGCTTTTATCCATCATGTTCAGCAAGTGCCTGCCCTGCACCCGCTGCCGGGCATAGTTGACGGCATAAATGTAAGCTGCTGTGGCGCAGGCAAAGGCCTGGACTCCCACCAGCAGACGGGCTTCATTCATCATTACAAACATGGCCCGCATGCCCTTGTTTTCTTCTCCCAGAAGCAACCCCCGGCAATTCCCCTTGCTGCCCAGCGACAGGGAGCAGGTGGCGTTAGCATGGATGCCCATCTTCTCTTCCACACCGGTGCAAACCACATCATTGGGCTCCCCCAGACTGCCGTCTTCATTAACCCAGATCTTGGGCACAATAAACAATGATATGCCGCGGGTACCCTCCGGTGCACCCTCGATGCGTGCCAGAACGGGGTGGATGATGTTTTCAGCCAGGTTGTGGTCGCCGGACGAAATAAAGATCTTGTTGCCGGTAATCGCATAGGTACCGTCCTCATTTTTAACGGCTGTGGTGGTCAGTGCGCCAACATCGGAACCCGCTTCAGATTCGGTCAACACCATGGTACCGGTCCACTGGCCGCTGTACATGTTTTTTAGAAATAGGTTTTTCTGCATATCGGTTCCAAAGGTCTCCACCAGTTTGCCGGCCCCGTGGGTTAACCCGGCATACATCATAAAGGCGAAGTTGGCGCCGTTCATGTAATCACTGGCCGCCAGGGCCACGGCGCGCGGCATGCCCTGCCCGCCCCAGTCCGGGTCCTCGATCATGGCCAGCCATTCACCTTCTTTGAAAAGTTCCCAGACCTTGTGGAAAGATTCCGGAACCGTTACTTTCCCGCTGTCAAAGAGCGCACCTTCCCGATCGCTCTCAGCCTGGGTCGGTAGGATTTCCTTGATCGCTAAATTGCGGGCTTCGGATACGATAAGATCTATGGTTTTTTTGTTGAATTCGGCAAAAATATCATGTTTGCTCAATTCCTCTACGTGTAACTGCTCGTGGAGGACGAAATCGACATCCCTTCGATCTGCAATTTGCTGTGCCATTTTTCCTCTCCTTTTTTTTTTCCCGTTGAAATTCCGTGGCTTTCCGTGGTAAATAATTATTTTTTTTAGTCGGGGCTTCCGATACCCCTCACAAACAGATCAACCAACGGATCGGCCATGGAAACGAGATCGTAGTTTTTATCCGAATGCAGCCAGGTGTTGATGACTTCATCCACGGCGCCCAGGATGAAACGCTTGACCAGGCCAACATATAGATCTTTGCGGATACTGTCTTCCTGCTGACCGGTTTCAACGATTTCCGACACCAGGTCCTGGTACATCTGGGACATCTCCCTGATCTGGTCTTCAGCCAGACGGCTGTTCTGATGGGTTTCAACCTGATACACCACCGCCATATCCCGATCGCGTTGAAATTCGGTAAGATGCCGTCGGATGAGATTGCGCAGCTTATCCAGACTGTTATCCGATTTATTGACCTCGGCCCGGAACCGCTCAAAAACCTGTTTGGTTCTGTAACTGAAAAATTGCACCAGAATGTCATCTTTATTCTTGAAATATAGATAGATGGTACCATCCGCCACACCGGCCTCCCGGGCAATCTGAGCCACGGTTGACTGGTAAAAACCCTGACGGGCAAACACTTTCACCGCTGCCTCCAGGATCAGATGGTACTTGTTATTTTTTTCTTTTCTATTGATTTTGTGCCTCCTGTCTCGACCAAAGAGAACTAAAAATGAATGAGTATTCATTCATATTACAAGGCTATATCCTCCCTGTCAAGTCTTTACTGAAATAAAATAATCAGAATTATATCAATTTTTTATAATGTTATTATAGATACTTATAATATTATAGCTATATAATTATAAATATAAAATTTTGAATAAATTTAAGTTATACACAATGAATATGTATTCATTTGATTTATGCACATAAGTGTATTATTAAGCCTCCTTAGATCGAGTGGACGATTAAAATTATTTTCTCCACTCGTATATAATCGGAATAGGAGGGGTTAACGTCATGCGAATAAAAAAATGGGCCGGGATACTCACGGTGGGACTCATGGTGATCCTGGGCGGCCGGACGGTTGATGCCGCCCAATCAGATTCGAGGTTTAGAGTTGGCATCAGCCCTTTTGCTCCGTTTGTGTTTTTGGGCGGGGAAGAGCCATCCGGTGCATCCATTGATTTCTGGCACCAGGTAGCGCTCAAATTAGATATTGAATATGAGTTTGTGGAATGTACGGGGGTGGCCGACAAGCTGAAACGCTTAAAGGAGGGCCGGATAGATATTGCCATCGGCGGAATTACCATCACTGAAGAACGCGAAGAGATATTTGATTTTACGCATCCGCAGTACCGCACCGGGCTTGATATCCTGATTCTCCGATCAGAAAAACCTACCGCGATATCGTTTATATCCGCTTTTTTTACGAAAAATATACTCATGGTTCTGGCCGGGATTCTGCTTCTGGTTGTCGTCGCCGGCCATATTATCTGGCTGGTTGAAAGGAGCAGCAACCGAACTACCACTAATTTTCATCATAACTATTTCCCCGGTGTGTTTGAAGGCATGTATTGGGCCCTGGTCACTGCCAGTACCGTCGGATACGGTGATAAAGTTCCCAAGCGGTGGGTTGGCAGGATATTAACCGGATTTCTTATCATATTGTTTCTGCCCATATTCGGCTATTTTATTGCCCAGCTGTCCTCGGATCTGACAGTACGAAACCTTAAACACAGCATTACCGGCCCTGAAGATTTGGTGGGGAAACAGGTTGCCGTGGTTAAAGGAACGACCAGTCAAAAATATATGGAAAAGCAGCGGTCTTATGTTTTTGCATTTGATAACATCGAAAATGCCTATGCGGCATTATTGGCAGAAACCGTGGATGCGGTGGTTTATGATGCCCCGAACCTGCTTTATTATGCCAACGGTGAAGGCCAGGGCAAGGTGATGGTGGTCGGAAAAATATTTGTTCCCCAGGATTATGCCATGGTCCTGCCCCAGGGCAGCCGGTGGCGTGAAAAAATTAATCGAGCCGTCTTAGCACTATTGGAATCCGGTGAAACCAGACCCATCCGGTCGAAGTGGTTTGGGGATGGAAACAGTTTATGAAATCATCTGACAGGAAGGTTTAAATGATTCGAAAACTATTTTTAACTTTGACAACATTTACAACTGTTTTGGCCTGTGCTACTGCCCAACAGCCAAAATTTGAATTTCCCAGCGCCACTCGTATCGGTATCGTTAATCATTTGGAGGGCCAGGCAACCCATCGAAATTTTAGTTCATTGAGGTTTGACAGCTTTTCAAAGCAGATAGATGTCGACTGGGATATACCGGCCTATCTCGAAAATAGATTGTCAAATGCTTTAAAAGCGGATTCGCGTTACACAGTCATTTTAATCAAGCCGGCGGAACCTAAGGGAGGGATGAACCAGGAAGCGGAGTTGTCCGATCGAACCTTTAAATCAAAAGCAATCGAGCCGGAAATGGTAAACTACCTTAATTCCCTCGGAGATAAATACGAGGTAGATGTATTAATATCCGTCAGAAGTTACCGGGGGCCCGGTGTGATTAAGATCGATAAACATCCGATTGAATTGCAGGGATATGGTCTGTTTACCAAACAGCTTTTAATGTCAAAACACGCCTATGCCTATGCAAACATAACGGTTGAGGTATTCAAAACCGGGCCGCTGACTTACCTTGGCTCGGGCAAACCTGAAAACAGGAAGTCCGCCCTTAACAATATTGACCTGGAGGGGAGTCTGAAAAATTTACCTCGCTCCGAAATCGATAAAATAGAACCGATCGTGAAAGAATATGCCGAACAGGCAATCGAAAATGCTATGGTGAACGCGAATCTACTTCCGCCTGATTGGAATGAATAAT
>JAIVWA010000404.1:0-4868 GCA_049190255.1 Gammaproteobacteria bacterium
ATGCGTTATGCAATTGATGAGCGTCAATTATAATTCCCGTCTGACGACAATTAAAATTCCCGGAATCAAAAACTAAAAAAACTGATAGAACCATCCAAATTTTTAGAGAAAAGGAGCGATTTGGATGGTTACGGACCAACAGGTAAGGAGGTTATTCAAATTGGTACAGACAGAAAAGAATTTCGGGATAGCGGCAATCAAGGCGGGAATGGATGAAAAGACTGCCCGCAAGTATAGCAAGCTGGGTAAGCTGCCCAGTGAATTGGAGCAACCCCACACATGGAGGACGCGTCAAGATCCATTTGAGGACAGCTGGGATGGGATAGAATCGATGCTGGAGATCAATCCGGGTTTAGAAGCCAAGACCATATTCGAGGATCTTCAGCGCAGGAATCCGGGCCGGTATGCCGATGGGCAGCTTCGCAGCCTTCAACGGCATATTAAAGTTTGGCGGGCATCGGAAGGTCCGGCAAAAGAGGTTTTTTTTACTCAGGTTCACCATCCCGGCCAGTTGGGCCAGTCGGATTTTACTAACATGAACAAGCTGGGGATCACCATCGGTGGCATGCCGTTTGATCATCTGATTTATCACTTTGTGTTAACGTATTCCAACTGGGAGACGGGAAGTATCTGTTTTTCTGAAAGTTTTGAGAGTCTGAGCGAGGGACTGCAAAATGCCTTATGGGAACTGGGAGGGGTTCCGGAAATGCATCGCACCGATTGTCTGACAACGGCGGTACAAAAGACCAGCCATCCGGATGAATTTACCCTGCGTTACCAGGATCTTTTAGATCACTACAACCTGAAAGGATGCAAGACCAATCCAAACAGTCCCCATGAAAACGGAGATGTGGAACAACGCCATCATCGGTTCAAACGGGCGGTGGATCAAGCTTTACTTTTAAGAAACAGCCGAGATTTTGCCGACCGGCAAGACTATGAGCAATTTCTGTGTAAACTGTTTAAACAACTCAATGCCGGTCGCAGGCAACGGTTTTCTCAAGAGCAGGCGGTTTTACACCGATTGCCTGGGCGCCGAATAGATGCATTCAAAAAAAATTCCATGACTGTGGGACCCAGCAGTATCATCCGGGTCAATCACAATGCCTACTCAGTGGACAGCCGGCTGACAGGCGAACACATTCAGGTGCGTCTTTACATGGATCATCTGGAGATATGGTACGGGCAAAAAAGAGTTGACACGTTTGCGCGACTGCGCGGTGAGGGCAAGCATGCAATAAATTATCGGCACATTATCGACAGTCTCATACGAAAACCAGGCGCATTTGAAAACTACCGGTATCGGGAGGATCTATTCCCCACCAGCCGGTTCCGCATCGCCTATGACGATTTAAAACAACGACATTCCCCCAAAATAGCTGCCAAGCAATATCTGAATATTTTATATTTGGCGGCCCGGGAAAGTGAAACGGCGGTCGATGATGTATTACGAATGCTGATCGATAAAAATATCAGAATCTGCGATGAGCAGGTAGAGGCACTGGTGCGCTGCCGCCAACCGGTTGCGGTTGCTACTGAGGTGTGTATTGAGGCAGTGGATCTGACTTGCTATGATCAGTTGCTCGAGGAGGTGACGGCATGATGACTATCCATGAAGAAATCCTCGACTATCTCAAGCAACTTCATATGCCCACAATGCGTGGATGTTATCAACAGATTGCTGATCAGGCGCGAAAAGAACCGTTGAGCTATGAGCAGTATCTTCTTGAACTGCTCAAACTCGAATGCGAAGCGCGGCGGCAAAATCGTATTGACCGCAACCTGCGTGCTTCCAAACTGCCGCCTTCCAAAACCTTTGACAACTTTGACAAAAAGCGTCTGCCGACCAAAGTGGCTATGCATTTAAATGTTTTATCTGACGGCTCTTTTTTAAACCGTTGCGAAAATGTATTGGCTTTCGGGAATCCGGGCAGCGGCAAGACCCACCTTTTATGCGCCATCGGTCATGAGCTTATCGAACAGGGCAGACGGGTTCTGTTTATCTGCTGCAGCCAGCTGGTACAGGATCTGCTAATTGCTAAAAGGGATCTTGCGATGAGCAAAGTTGTTAAAAAGTTATCGCGCTATGATGCGGTTATCATCGATGATATCGGATACGTCCAGCACAGCCGCCAGGAGATGGAGGTGCTGTTTACATTTATGGCCGATCGTTACGAACGCGGCAGCCTGATGATTACCAGCAATTTGCCGTTTTCCAAATGGGAGCAGATTTTTAAAGATCCGATGACTGCCGCAGCTGCTATTGATCGTCTGGTACATCACAGTGTGATTCTGGAGCTCAACATTGAAAGTTACCGGATGGAAGTGGCCAAGAAAAATAAGAGCAAAAAACCTGATGGCCCGGCAAAGGGCTCTAAGTGAGTGGGTTTTGAGTAATGCTAACCTATGGGCCGGACAGAGATCGTTGATTGTAGGGCATTCTGGTAAGCCCTTTTTCCGGCAAATCCAAGATAGGAGAAGAAATATGGAAAAAACCGTTTACAATCCGCACAAAGGCAGGCTGGAAACAATTAATATCGATTTTACGGATGAAAACACAACTTGGTTTGACGATCATGAAAAAATTGAAGAAGTTTATATGGTAACTGATTTTGAAGGAGGCTTGGTAATTGGTGGTTGCAATTACGATTATCCAATTCTTGTTTATGATATATCAAGATCCGATATTAATGATGACATAAAAAAGGCGTTGGATTTGAAAAAGACGTACACGCAGACTCAGGAAACAATTTAGCCCACAGGCAGGCAAACGCCGTTGCGCTACGCTCCATTCCGTTTGCCTGCCTGTGGCGGTATCAACATTGGTGGTAAAATTCGGGAATTCTAATTGTCATTGATCAGCGGCCTTTTGATTCACTCATGCGGCTACGAATATCCGCTTTGGATCGATGATAGCTCACGGGTCGCTATTGGTTATGATCGGCACAAGGCATTGGAACTGTATAATGACCGATCGGTGTGGGATCACACCCGTCCCAGCAATGGGAGGAAACTGCGGTCGCCCTACGGGCTCCCTCCGTTTCCTCCCATTCCGGGGCACCTAACCATTACCCCAGAAAAGAACAGATTGGTGACAGGTAATATCTTTAACTTAAATTGAGGGGGGTCAAAATTGGGTTATCGTTGGGGGTCAAATTTAGGTTGTCATTTCCACCCCGGCGCAGCCGATAAGCGATGACCATTAAAATAACCATAAAAAGAGACCGTGATATAATCAAACAACATCGCGCGTAGGAGGATACCGAATTATCCGCTTGATCGCTAAAGCGCCCCCGTCCTGGTTGCTGGGGCCATTGCCGCTCCGGCGGGGCATGACCTGCACTTCATTTTTAAGAGATTACGTTCCGGCCATGCCCCACCTGCGCTTGCTTCTCGGATAGCTCTAAGCGGATCGATTTTAGAATAATTCAATTACCGTAACTTTTGAAGATGACCGGGAATTTAAAAGATTATATAAAAAAATCAAAGGGTTTAAATGATGGGTGGTCGAGTGCCGCCGTGGAAGGGAGTGAACTCCGCTCGCCCTACGGGCTCCCTCCGTTCACTCCCTTCCACGGCTTGAGACCCTATATGGGGGGTTTGCTATATAAAATGTGCATTTATAATTGTCGTCAGTGGTAATTTGTAATTGACGTCGAGGGTTACGGTCTAATTTAAACTTAGAGTGACATGATTCACAGACTATTCGCATTAGATTTACCAATAACATTTACCTTTTCATGGATTATACATAGTTGATTATCGGAATTTTTGTTGAAAAACTTGAATCCAAAGCATGTGTTTAGATTCCCAGTTCATCCCGAAATGGGTTACCCGGACAAATCAAGATTATTTCAATGGATTGATCTTTCTTCTACGCTTGAATTACCCCGGCCCGGCAATTTAGCAGGGCCTTTTTATCATTGGCACATTGGTAATCCCGTTGGGTCAAGGAATATGTGTACCGGGTAAAGGGGACATATTTTTTACCCACCTGTTCCTTGCACACACCTCAAAACATCCATCTCAATTCTGCATTTGTAACCTTTACCCCGGTTTTTGTCTCATTATAAGTGAGACACAGGTATTCGTTATCTGGTTTCTTCATCCTTCCTCCTCAATGTGGTGGTTCAGGTAGGCCTCGATGGGATTAACCTCCTTTCACAGTCGAGGCACATTAGCCTGAACCACCCAATCGAAACAGTGCGAGAGGAAGTCTCATAGGTGACTTTTGCCCTCCTCTCGTTGGGGTGGTTTTGGGATTACCCTGAACTGCCCCTTTTTGTTATCTGAACCAACCGACTTTTAACCCTGTCACATCGGATTAATCATGTTAACGGGGTTACCCATTGTAATCTCCAGCAAAATAATTATTTTTTAAATAGAACATCAAGATTGGTTGGTGCACTATGAAACTACATGATTGCTGCTGTGGCGGTATACCACAGGTCACATACAAAATTAATTGTTCTGCTTTTTTTCGGAGAGAGGCTCCCTGCTCGATAATATGAATAACCTTTCTATCATCATGTGGTGGGAAGAGACGCTCTGGGTTTGGTGGCGTAACTGGCAAAGCGTTCTTCTTCAGGCAAACAAACTGGTGCAAGTGAACATTTACGACACTGACTCTCAGATACAGATATTGATGGCCTTGAAAGTGTATTACGAAGTTTGATTGCCTTTTCAACAGCAGTTTTGAGTTCCCTGCCAGCATCTTCACTAATTATCGGGATTTTAATAGTTTTTTTATCACCTTTATAACAAATACGTGCCTCAGAAACAGACTCTCCGATTTGATCCTCCAATAGTAAAGAATAGGCGAGAACCTGTTGTGGCCAGGTTAGGTGGCAATTGGCATTCCTTCTGGT
>JAIVWA010000405.1:0-4868 GCA_049190255.1 Gammaproteobacteria bacterium
TCTAAAAACCGTCACCTATCTTCATAGATCTCAGAATTTCTACTGTATTTCTGCATGCAAGCGCTTGTTGTCAGTTGCCGGCTGCCGACGGACAACTGACATCGAACTTTTTCGCTCTGCTTGAGCATAACTTCAAGCTATCGCTATTTGCCGTAAATCCAAAATTCCTCTATAATTCGACCAGATGATTTTCTATAATTTGATCGCGGTTGAAATTTTCAAGCTTGAGAAAAAACTCTGCGCAATTAATCAGGGCTTCCTGGGGCAAGGTGCCGACAATCTGGGTGCCGATTACCGAAACATTGTGTCTCTGGGCCTCAAGCTCTATCAGCTTAAAAACCCTGTAAATCGGTGTTTGGTTGGTGTCAAACATGTTCATTGAAATCACCACCTGATTTCTTTCTTCAAAAGCCAGACCGATGGCGCGAATGGTAGTGAACCCGCCACTGGGTCCTCGGACCATCTTAGCGATTGTTTTGGCAACGTTTAAGTCATTGGTGCCTAAAATCACGTTTACTGCAACAAGACCGGCAGGTGCGGCGCTGACAATCGTAGCGCCGGCGGTTGGATGCAGGGCAGCCGGACCAATATCAGGCGCTCTCTCCGGTAAGTGGACAACCTTTTTCAGACCTTCGTACAGCCCCTTCCTGATAAAATCCAGGTTCCTTCTCTGTTCGTTGCGGGCATTCTCACCGCAAAAATAGACAGGAACAGCAAACTTCTTATAAATATCCTTTCCAAGATCTTCGGCAAGTTTGACACACTCTTCCAAAGAAATATTTTTTAGAGGAAAAAGCGGTATCGTATCCTGTGAACCGATTCGCGGATGTTCACCACGATGATTCTCCATATTAATCAATTCATAAGCTTTACCGGCCATGTTCAGCAACGATTCCTTAAGCGGTTCGGGTCGGCCGATCACTTCAACAACCGTGCGGTTAAAATCAGAATCCGGGTAGTAGCCGATTAATTTTATTCCCTTTACATCTCTTAAAGGGTCAACCACAGATTCTATCACTTCTTCCCGCTTCCCATCGCTGAAATTCGGCACGGCATGGACATATTGAGACAAGTTCATCGTCTCCTCATTTTCTTAAAGTAAGTTTTCATTCCGCAATTTACCAAATCCGTTTTCCACCTTCCCAATTCCAAAAAAACAACATGAATGCGGTTTTCGTAACGGGAACAAAGCCTGCGTCGACCTTAGGGGGGTTAGTCCAGAATAAACCTAAAAGCCTTCCACCTGTTTCGGAAGGTAATCTTCACAGGTGCCTTCGCGGTAAACATCGGTCGTCGAACAGTGCAAACCGCCGCCGAACGGATAGGCATCTCTAAATGGTACCGGGATAACTTCAAACCCTAATTTATCAAGCTGTTCCAGCTGATGGACTTCACTGGCTTCAGCGCAAACAGTTTTCGGATCCAATACCAGAACGTTCATGGACAGCCAGACGCTCGAATAACACAACGGCGGTGGATTCTCATGGGCCGGCCGGGCCGCTTCGACGATTTCCCAACCATTGATTTCAAAAAGCTTGCGATGCTCCGGCAAGGCCTCGCGATTCGGATTATTCAAAAATAAACCGGGACGCAGAGGTACAAATGTGCAGTCAATGTGAATTGGATAGGGGTCCCCCGGAAAGTTCATACCATGGATTCTCAAATCGGGAAAATGCCGCCGCAGCCAGTCAATACCGGCCAGATTGGCGGTGAATCCGTGCTGGACAATAATGTCTTTGCCCATCCGGGCTAACTCGGCCGCATCAAAAAGGGGCTCGACTTCGGTGGTCACGAAGTCTTTGGCGGCTGTCAATTTCAACCGATCCTCGATGGTCATGACCCTGCTGAGATAACCCTCCTTGTAGGACGCGTCCGTTAAACGCGGTTTAGGAGCCGATTCCCAGCGCATATTGGGATCTTCTTTGAAATATTGCTCAAGCAAAGGACGATAGCACAGATATTCAAACCAGCGGCAACGGTAAGACATGGTGGCTTCAAGCATTTCATTACCAACCGTAGCAATTACATCCCGGGGCGGCATGCAGCCGAACATGGACTGGGTTTCAAAGTCCGGCGTCCTGGCCGGCTCACTAAAATCGAGGGGCGTTGGCCGATCCACACGAATGCCTCTTTTTCTGAGGATATCCGCAAAATTGTCAAGTTGAACGTTGGCTTTATCCACCGTTTCCTGCGGTCTAGGTCCCCATTTACCTGTCATATCGCTGTCAATGGGTACTTTGCACTCCACCGCCGGTTCCGGGGGTGGTATCATGCAGCCGTCGGCAACCCCAACGATGACATGCTTCAGCGGATCCCATTCGTTCCAGGAATTCACAATAGTTTTGCCCTCTTCTGTCATAATTGACCTCCTTTATGAATTAACAATTAGAAAAATTCATCATGATTTCATATTCTGCAAACGAATCGCAGCAGCATAGCGATGCGCATCCATGCCTTCGAACCTGGCCTGGGTTTCAGAGTATTTCGCCAGTTTCACCGATGCCTCCGGGGTTGTTTCCATGTGAGTCATGACTTTTAAAAACATTCCCACCCACAGACCGCCGGTATAACGGGCAGCACCCCCGGTGGGCAGTGTGTGGTTGGGTCCGGCGACTTTGTCGGCAAAAACTTCAGCCGTGTTTTCACCGATAAAAGCTGAGCCATAGTGTTTGAGCATGGCCAGAACCTGTCTTGGCTGACCGGTGTGAATCTCCAGGTGCTCGGGGGCGTATTCATTGGCGTATCTTGCGGCATCTTCTATATTATCGACAACCACCACCACACCTTTGTCTTCCCACGAAGCTCTGGCCACCTCTTCGGTGGTCAGTTCTTTGAGCTGGCGCTCGATTTCCGCCATGGTTTGGCGGGCCAACGACTCGGAAACCGTTACGAGGCAACCCCGCGCATGGGGGTCGTGTTCGCATTGCGCCAGCAGATCAGCGGCCAGGTAGTCGGCCCGCGCAGTATTGTCGGCAATGATCAGAACCTCGCTGGGACCGGCAAGAAAATCAATGCCGACGGTCCCGAAGACCTGGCGTTTGGCTTCCATCACGAATTGATTTCCCGGTCCGACAATCAGATCCACACGGGGAATTAGTTCAGTCCCGTGGGCCATTGCGCCAATAGCCTGGGCTCCGCCGATGCAATAAATTTCGTCAACCTCCATTTTGTGCAGGGTGTAAAGAATTCCGGGATTAATTCTGCCTTCACGGCCGGGAGGGCTGCAGGCAACCACACGATCGACACCCGCCACTTTTGCCGGGATCACCGACATAACGGCCGCCGTGAGACAGGGATAGCGGCCGGCTGGGACGTAACAGCCGCAGGAATCCACGGGAATGATGCGATGACCCATGCGCATGCCCGGCCCGATCTCTTTGTCAAATTCCACCATACTCTCTTTTTGGGCCCGGGCAAACGCGCTGACCTGTGAAATGGCGAAATCAAGTTCCTCGATGACATCCGCTGGAAGCTCATCCGCTGCCCCGGCAGTCTGTTCGGGAGTAATCCTGAAGGATGGCGGATCATAGTTATCGAATTTTTTTTCGAAATATCGAAGGGCGCTGTCCCCCTTTTTTTTTACCTCCGCAAGAATGGAGCGCACTGTTTCCTGAAGATGAGCTAAATCCTCTTCTGGCACCGGTTTGGCGTTTTTCATCTCATAATAATACATATCTGCTCCGGGTTACTTTCTCATGATTCAACTTGGGTTCGTTTAAATCCTGAACGATCTATCTGAGATGCCGGGGGAGTTTTTTCCCCAAAAATCTTGATGTAAGCAAAATGGATGACCTGCGGCGAAAATCGTATCCAATTAATAAGAATCCGTTTTTTGAGAGCTGAATAAAAGTAAAAAATGAATTGTGTACCGGACTCGGCGGCAACCCAGCATATGGACACGCTTAATGAATGGAATCGATGAGCATTCCATTATAGAAGGCTGATTTGTTTGTCAATAAAGATTTTTTGGCGCCAGGAGTAAAATTTTCGGCGAACTTGAGCGTAACTCACCGATTTGCCCACGGCGTTCTTTTTCTTACTGGTAGGTTTCAAGCGGATACACAGGGTTGATCAGGTAATCCTCGGTGCAGGGCGCAGGTGAATAGTCATCCATAATGAGGTATTTGAACCCGGAAGAAAAAGATGAAAGATTATCCAACAGGTGGGCGCCGGAACGAAATAATTGCGGACGCGGGTTCGACTCCCGCCGCCACCAGTCTTCGCTCGTAGCGGAGCGGAGAGCGAAGACTGCCGCGGCGAAGACGGGCCAATCATTACACTCTTGGTTTGATTCCCAATAACGTCTTACCAATGTACTTGACTTAAAGATCCTATTTGATTTTTCATATAATGTTTACTTCAATTAAAGTTTTGGCGTGTAAAAAGGATTTCCGGGATCATCATTGGCTGCTTTTGTTTCCTCTTTCGACGGCAAGTGATTCATCGCACGGGTGATTGCCAGACGCATTGCCTCGTGATTGTGACTATAAATCAGGTCGGCATCGTCTGCTTCCCAATTCACCCACACACCGGCAATAATTACCCAGTTATTTTCGGCCTCTTTGGGAAGTATGCCTTCCTGAACACACTCATATACGGCTCTTGCAATGCCTGCCTGAGCCGGTCCCCACGTCATATTGGAGTGGGTATCCCCTCGAAGATCCGCCTTTGCGGAAAACAGTGTTGCGGGTTTTACAGCAACATTCGGTTTATGGATGACCATAAACGGAATATATCCCATTCTCGGTGCTGCAACGCTGGATGCTACTGCAGTCCCGACCGGTCCGTCTTTGGGACCGATAAAAACATTGATATGTGCCGCATTCGGTCCACGGCTTACGAAAGCTTCACCTATATACATGACTTAA
>JAIVWA010000406.1:0-4864 GCA_049190255.1 Gammaproteobacteria bacterium
GTTAGAAGTTGAGAAGATAAGAAGGTGAGATCAGTCGGAATGGATTTCAGAGGGTAGATGACGGAGGACAGAAAACAGAAGACAGACGACAGATTACAGATGAAGAGTTTACCACGGAAAAGGACACGGAAAATCACGGAAAAACCAAAGAAATTGATTATAGGCTACAGAATATTGACAATTTTTTGAATGCGGAACAAGTTAGCTCATAGTTCATAGCTCATTGCTCATAGTCAAATGGATAGAATACCTCCAGCTATTTACTATCAGCTGTGAGCTATCAGTTCTCTATCTTAACCATCAAAACCAACTAAACGATCTTAACGATATGACCAGCAGACCCATCGACATATCAAAATTCCGACACCTTTATCCGTTTAGGTCCCATTATATGGACTTAAACGGCCTCAAATACCATTATGTTGATGAAGGCAGCGGTGAACCGGTTGTGATGGTCCACGGTAATCCGACCTGGTCTTTTTACTTTCGCGAATTGATTAAATCCCTGTGCGGTCGATATCGTACCATCGCCCCGGATCATATCGGTTGCGGTTTGTCGGACAAACCCGACAGCAAAACCTATGATTATAAATTAAAAAACCGCGTGGATGACCTCGAAGTCTTGATAGAAAATCTTAAGATAAAAGAAAAGATTACCCTGGTACTTCATGATTGGGGTGGTTTTATCGGCATGGCCTATGCGTTGAGACATCCGGAGCGTATTTGTCGATTCGTTTTAATGAATACGGCGGCGTTTTTGCCCCCCCCGGGCAAACCCATTCCGATCATACTTAAATTGATTCGTGGTTTAAAACCCTTTGCCGTGTTAGCCGTCCAAGGTTTTAATCTGTTTGCCCGGGGTGCTCTTTTCAAGAACTCGTATAAAGGTCTCTCTAAAGATGTCAAAACGGGCCTTATCGCACCTTACAATTGTTGGAAAAATCGTATAGCAACCTTGAAGTTTGTCCAGGATATACACCTGTCAGAAAATAATCCAAGCTACAGAGAAATTAAAAAAATAGATAACAATTTGAAATTATTCTTAAATATTCCAATGCTGATTTGCTGGGGGGAGCACGATTTTGTATTTGACTCGGACTACCTCGATGAGTGGATACGCCGCTTTCCGGATGCCGAGGTTCATCGTTTTGCGGAAGCCGGCCATTATGTTCTTGAAGATGCTTCAGAAAAAATAATACCGATAGTAGATCGATTCTTGCGCCGGCACCCCCCTGGATAGAAGACAGGGGACAGAGTTTTGAATTCGGAATTGGGAATGCGGAATTCGGGAAAAAAAAGAAGCCAGAGGACTGAATCCAGATTCTCCGGCTTCACATCGACCAGCCCTATGCTCTCTGCTCTGGGCCCTAAACCCGAAACCCGTAACTCGCAACCCGAAACCCGTAACCCGTAACTCGCAACCCGTAACACGCAACTCGTAACACGTAACACGCAACCCGAAATATGAGCCCATTCGATCCAAATAACACCAATTTTGTAAATATTGCCTCCTATCTCAACCGGGTTGCCGAAACCCGGCCCTATAAACGCGCTGTCGTCTATCCGGCAGGGCGGGATAAAAATGGCCGCATTGCCTATTCCCATCTGACTTTTTTACAGCTCGACCGGGAGTCGGATTATTTGGCCCATGGATTGGAAGCAGCCGGTGTCACCCGGGGAATACGAACCGCTTTAATGGTAAAGCCCAGCATCGAATTTTTTACCCTGATATTTGCCATCTTCAAGACGGGCGCCATACCGGTAGTGGTGGATCCGGGCATGGGTATCCGCAGAATGGCGTCGTGTTTTAAATCAACCCGTCCGCAAGCATTTATCGGAATCCCCCTGGCCCATGTGGTTCGCACCGTTTATCCCGGCTTTTTTAAGACCGTCAAAACCTGGATCACGGTGGGTCGGCGCTGGTTCTGGGGCGGCTACACCTTGAAACAGATCCGACAATCCAGGCAACAGCCTTACACCATTGCCAAAACCGGTCGGGATGACACCGCGGCCGTGCTCTTTACAACCGGCAGTACCGGACCGGCAAAAGGCGCCGTATATTCCCATGGAAATTTTGATGCCCAGCTCCAACAGATAAAAACGCACTTGCAAATGTCGGCCGATGAAATTGATCTGTCTACATTTCCGCTATTTGCGCTGTTTTATCCGGCCCTGGGAATCACCTCGGTCATCCCCGACATGGACCCTACCCGACCGGCGCTGGTGAACCCCGAACGCATCATCGAAGCCATCGATAACCTGGGGGTCACCAACATGTTTGCTTCACCGGCCCTCTTAAATCGCGTCGGCAGTTACGGCAAAAAAAACGGCGTGAAATTGCCGTCTTTAAAGCGCGTCATTTCAGCCGGAGCTCCGGTATCGGCTGATAATATCGAGCAGTTCAGCGCTTTGCTGGATGAAAACGCTGAAATTCACACCCCTTATGGGGCCACTGAAGCCGTCCCGATTATATCGATCACGAGCAAGGAAATACTTACCGAAACCCGTCAATTAAGCGAAAAAGGTTACGGGACCTGTATCGGACGCCCGATAAACGACATCGATATCCGAATTATCAAAATCAGCGACGATCCCATTGAAGAATGGTCCGATGATCTGATGGTTGTCCGGGGCGATGTCGGCGAAATCACCGTCAAGGGCGCTTTGGTCAGCCGGCAGTATTTTGAAAACCACGCCGCCAACAAGCTGGGGAAGATAAGGGACGGTGACGATATTATCCACCGTATGGGAGACGTCGGCTGGATGGATCAAAAAGATCGCATCTGGTTTTGCGGCCGCAAAAGTCATCGGGTGATTACCGCCACCGGAACCCTGTTTACCATTCCCTGTGAATCCCTGTTTAACAGCCACCCGCAAGTGTTCCGCAGCGCACTGGTCGGCATCGGTCCCCCTCCTCAACAGGAGCCGGCTATTTGCATTGAATTGCATAAATCAGACGATGCTAAAAACAGGGCCCAATTAGAAAAAGAACTTCTTGAAATTGCCGCGGCCAATGAATTGACAAACGGCATAAAAACCATATTGTTTCACAAAGCATTTCCGGTGGACATTCGTCACAATTCAAAAATCTTTCGTGAAAAATTAGCTCGCTGGGCGGAGAAAAAATTAAAATGATACCGGATGAATTCCTTGATAAACACGAACCCGAAAAGGTTCTCGTCACCGGTGGCGGGGGCTTTTTGGGCCAGGCGATTGTCAGTCGTCTGGCCAAAAGAGGTGATCATGTCCGGAGCCTGGCGCGAAATTTTTATCCGGAACTTGAAAAGATGGGAGTTGATCAGATCCAGGCAGATATATCCGATTCTGCAACCGTTGCCGCAGCATGTGAAGATAGAACGATCGTATATCATGTCGCTGCCAAACCGCCCCCCTGGGGAAGATATGCAGACTACCATCAAACCAATGTGATCGGAACTCAAAACATCATCGACCGTTGTCTGGACCAGGAGCCATCGAGGCTTATCTACACCAGTTCCCCCAGTGTTGTTCATAATAGCCAGGACATCGAGGGCGCCGACGAATCCATGCCCTACCCCCAAAAATTTAGCAGCCACTATGCAAAGACGAAAGCCATTGCCGAACAGTTGGTTGTAAAAGCTTCGGGTAATAAACTAAAAACAATTATTCTGCGACCGCACAAAATCTGGGGCCCGGGTGACAACCAAATCCTTACCCGACTGGTTGCCAGGGCTAAGAAATTAAAACAAATCGGTGATGGCAAAAACCTGATCGACGTCACCTACATCGATGATGCCGCAGATGCGCATATCTTGGCCGCCGACAAGCTGAAGGAACATCCGGATCTTTCCGGCAACATCTATTTCATCAGTCAGGGACAACCGGTCCTTGCGTGGTACATGATTAATGAATTTTTAAAAGCAGCGGGGTGCAGCCCTGTTAAAAAATCGGTGCCCTTCCGGGTTGCCTGGGTCACCGGTGCCTTGCTGGAACTGGTTTACAAAATTCTCCATCTGTCAAAAGAGCCCTATATTACGCGATTTCTGGCCGAAACGGTTTCGCAATCCAACTGGTTTACTATCGATGCCGCAAAAAGAGACCTTGGATATGCCCCGAAAATCTCCACCCCTGAAGGCCTGCGCCGACTTAAAGAATGGCTGCCCAAAAAAATATAACCATTTGAAAAAAAGGAAAATTTTAATGAAACTAACCGATATTGCTCCCCAGGAAAAATGGGTGGAATTGGAAAGCCAAATCAATCAGCGATCCGGATTAGATGCCAACCTGTTTAATATAGAAGGCTATCGGATATCGGACTGTAAAAACTGGGCCAACAAATTATGCCCGGAAATAAAAGCCACCGATAAAGGTCAAAGTTTTATCTGCGCACCGGCACACATGAACATTGCCCACCAGGCAATGAAGACCAGAAAGGTGGTTATTGAGGAATGCGATGCGGGTCTCGTAAAAATAGTTGTACCCGTTTTCGTGGACGAAGAATTTGTGGGGGCCGTGGGGGCCTGCGGGTTTTTATTGGATGACGGCGAGGTCGATAGCTTTTTGGTCAATAAAATGACGGACATAGAAGAAGAAAAAATTGAAACCCTGTCCCAGGGGATACCTTCGATCACTAGCGAAAAAGCCGAATCGATAACCCAATATATTTCAGCGCAGGTTGACAGGATGATTGCCGATTATCGCGCCCAAAAGCAATAGATCCGGGGCCATAGGGCTCGGCGTTGGTCCACCCCGGCTTCCGGCTCGTAGAGCCTACAGCTCGGAGAGAGGGGTGATATGGATGATTACGTTTACCAGCAGTGTTCAGGTGTCAGCCCAGCCGCCGGCCAAAAAAACGGCCGGTCTAATCGAAAAAGAAACTTTGGCA
>JAIVWA010000407.1:0-4854 GCA_049190255.1 Gammaproteobacteria bacterium
CCCCTATGGGCCGGAGGCCGCATTCCCAATTCCGAATTCAAAACCCTGTCCTCTGTCTTCCGTCCTCTTTTTTTCTTTCCGCATTCCGCATTCCCAATTCCGAATTCAAAACTCTGTCCTCTGTCCTCTGTCTTCTGTTCTCTGCCCTCTGTCTTCTCTGGCGTCCCGGTCTAATCGGAAGGTCGATAATTGACCAGTACCATGCCCAGGCTGACCATGATCAACGCCAGAATCAGGTTGGGGCTGACGGCTTCGCCCAGAATTAATATCCCGCTGAAGATCACACCAAATACCGGTGTGAAAAATGAAAAGGCGTGCAGCAGGCTGACCGGGTAACGGGAAACAAGTACGAACCAGGCCAGATAACTCAGAAATGCGACGATGATGCACTGGTAAAACAGCGAAAAGGCGGTCAAAAGAGAAAATCCGGTAACCACGGGGTCTTCGAAGGTTAGACTCAGAACAAATAAAAACGGCGCCGAAAAAAACAGCTGGAAGAAAAGAATCTGCAGTGGTTCTGCCCGCTGAGCCAGATATTTTTTAATATAAACGGTTGTCGCGCCCCATGCGGCACCGGCGAGTAGAAATAAAATATCGCCCGGCAAGGCCTCGAATGAAAATGTCCCTAAATTTTTCATAAACAATACGAGTAACCCGCCGAATGCCAGCATGAGGCCGCAGGCTTTCCAGAAATTGAAACGATCTGCGACCAGGAAAAAATGAGCCCCCAGGGCTGCGAAGAAAGGCGCCGCATAAAGGATCACATAGCCGCGCGATGCCAGGGTATGTTTGAGGCCGACAAATATCAATCCGAACTCGGTGCCGAATAATAGGCCGGCAACGACCCCGTGAAAGATGATTATTCTGGATGGAAAAAGGGCCAGCCCTTTGGCCTTCATCCAGATGTAAAGGCACATGGCGGCAACCATGGACCGAATACCGGCCATGAACAAAGGGGCGATATCCCGCGCTGCCAGTTTGACAAAAGCCATATTGCTGCCCCAGACCATAGCGATGACCAGCATAGCGACAATTGGCTGCCACTGCAGTTGGGCCCGGTAAAGGGAAGCAAATTGTTTCAGGGGCGAATTACTCATATCATGAAATCGATAACGGCTTTTTAAGCAGTATTTCACGAATTCCGTTGTGGTAGCGAAGGGATTTGACAATGCTGAAGCCGGTTAGCAAGGACATCAGGGCCCGGTTGTGGCGACAGTGCCAGGCAAGATTTAAATGGGGTTGGACACGATAGCTCACCCGGTAATCGTGTTGAATAATAAACGAATTTATCCGGGCCGGTGAGGGTGGCTTTTCAAAAGCGACTAACATCAGCAGCCCTCCCGGTTGCAGCATGAGAAGACAATGCTCAATCACTTGGCTTACCTTTTTATCGTCCAGGTGATCGCAAAGGTCCCAGAGGTGAATTCCATCAAAAAACCGATCCGGGTAGTCAAGATGCCGCCAGACATTGCGGGAGTGACGCGCTACACTTTGCTCTCGGATCAATCGCAAAAACATATCGCACACATAATGCCTTCTCAACCGACTCGCAAAAAACAGGATATTCTCTTCACACACAGGTCCCATGTCAAGCACCTGACCATCCTTTAGCCGTACAAGCGAATTTAGGAACAGTTCGAGAATCTCGCTGGTGTAGCTTGTCGGGGACAACGCAGCATTTGGATCTCGCGGGTCCTGTGTGATCGAAGTCGCCAAGAATTACGTCTCCTTTTTAGCGCTTATTGGGGGGCGCCCGGTGCCTTGCCGGTCTCGGGAGCAGCAGTGGCATTTGGCTTCTGGGCACCGGTGGATTTTCGGTTCGGCTCCCGATCCAGTTCGATCACCCCTTTGATATAGGCACCGTCTTCGATAGAAATACTTTTAGCCTTGATCTCCCCATAGAAATCAGCCTCCCGGGTAATTTCAATTTTTTCATGGGATTTAATATTGCCTTTGAACTCGCCGCTGATACTCACATTCCGGGCGTTGATTTCCCCTTCCACCTGCCCGTTGGGACCGATCCTGAAATTATGTTTTTCCAATTCGATGCTGCCTTTCATCGAACCTTCAATCTCCAGATTTTCTTCACCACGGATGCTGCCTTCGATGGAGATGTGTTCACCGATGATGGTTTTCTCATCTTTGGCAGTTGATCTTGAGAGAAAAGTTGAGCTTTTGCCCTCAACCGGTCTATCAGGAGATATCGATTTGCCGCTATCAGTTTTTTTACCTCTTCCTAACATGGGGCCTCCCTGGTCAAAGTTATTGGTTATTTGTTAAAGGCTAATCCACCGGGTAGTTTTCATTTTCAATTAATTTCTGAATGTTGGAGCATTGGAGTACTGGAGTAATGGTTAAAAGCCGGTTATCTTTTTACAACACTCCAATACTCCAGCACTCCACAATCGCAAAACTCGAGGACTTCAGGCAACCTTGGATTTACCTTTTGATAGGTTAAAGTTCCCAAAATTTATTGTTCCAGCATCTCTTCCACCCAGTCCAGGCCGAGCTCCATTAATTTTCCCCGGGCCGGCCGGCCGGTTTCAGGATCACAGTTGATCATCTCGTAGTACAAAGCAACGGCATTATTAAAATCGTCCTCTTCAAATATCTTCTTGCCGGAATTGGGGCCGTCCGGTTTTGGGTTAAAAAGGCGCTTTGGCAAACGGTCATCTTTGATTGAAAATCCTTCCCGGCTGTTAAAAGACCGGGCCAGCGCAGAACCTCGCTCAGCGGCTCTCATCAGTTCATAGAGGCTTGCGTTCCACCCTGTCACGGCGTTTATCGATTGAACCATGACATCCAAAGGCATCACTCCCCGGGGAGCATATCCGAAGACACACAGCCCCAGGGCATCCATCATCCGCCACAGTCTTTCCAACTGCATGTAGCCTCTTACTTTCTCATTGGTGATCTCGGTGGCAGGCATGGATTTATAAATTCCTAAAGGCTTAGCAGATTTAAACATAGATGAGTTTTCGTCGGTAAACATGGGATCATGGGCGGCGGTCATATGATCCGCTCCATAGGTACTGACGGCAAAGCCGATCCCCACGCCGACTTTTACGCGCGGATCATGCATGGAAATCTCCTGGCCTTTGACCGCAAGATGGAAGGGTCCGTCTTCAACACCCCATTTTTTTGCCAGGCGAGCAGACCCCTCAGCCAGAACATCACCGAATCCTTCCCGCCGGGCGATTAATTCCAGCAGTTGAATCATCAGGTCGGCATCCCCGAAGCGCAGTTGCAGACCGCCGGTATCTTCTTTGGTGATGACACCTTCCTGAAAACACTCACAGGCAAAGGCGATTGTCATGCCGGCGGTTATGGTATCGATACAGTAGCGGTTGCAAATTTCATTTCCCTTGGCAATCGCTTTCAGATCTACGATGTTGAGGTTGGTGCCCAAAGCGGAAATGGTTTCGTACTCGGGACCCCCATAGCGCGAATCGATGCCATATTTAGGATCATCCAAAGCAATACCTCGCTTGCATTGAATCGGGCAGGAGTAGCAGCCTTTTCTTTTTTGAAGCAACAACGTGTTGTATGTATCACCGCTGACCGGCGTGGGGTCGTCCAGGGCGCTGCGCCTGAAGTTATCTACCGGTAAAGCCCCGGCGGCCGACAGCAGTTCAGGAAAAGCGGTCGTGCCATATGTATACAATGCTTCTCCCAGAGGATTGTCGCGAAAACTCCTGGCATAATTCTTCGCGGTCTGGTTCAGAAAGTCCGGATCAAAAAATTTGATCTTATCAGATCCCAAAGCCGCAACGGCCCGCAAATTTTTTGAACCCATCAGGGCGCCAAAGCCGCAACGGCCATTGAAATGACCAAGGTTGTTGGTTATGTTGGCAAAAAGAACCTGGTTCATTCCGGCAAGGCCTGTCTGGGCCACCCTGATTTTTCTGCTCCCCATTTCTTCCCGGATGGCATCTTCAACCTCTTTTGAGCCCAATTGAGATATGGATGTCGCATCTTTAATTTCTGCTTTGCCGTCATTTACCCATAGATAAACAGGTGTTTCCGCTCGTCCGCGAAAAACCACGGCGTCAAAACCGGCCTTTTTGAGCTCCGGTCCAAAAAATCCGGCCGCTTCCGACTCTCCCGCAGTACCGGTAAGCGGAGATTTTCCGACAGCTGCAAATCGGCAGGAGGCCGCCAGAGGGGATCCCGTCATCACCCCGGTGGCCAGCACGAGAATATTATCCGGTGACAACGGATCGATCCGTGGGGGTACCATTTTCATCAAGTAATGGTAACCCACTCCCCTGCCGCCCAGGTAGCTTCGAAAAAAGGCTTCATCCCTGTCTTCTATGTCAATGTCGCGGTTCGTCAAATCGACATGCAATATCCTGCCGGTGTAACCGTAGTTCATTTAATTCCCTCCTCATGTGGCGCTTTCGTGTATTAAGCCTATGTTGGTTTCAGGTGTCAGAGGACAGATGACAGAAGGCAGATGACAGAGGACAGAATCACTCAGCCTTGATCCCCGTACCTACCCTACCCACCATCAAGTGTTCAGGATCAGAAATCTGTCATTCCGCATATAGTGACCAGCTACCAGAGACCAGAAACCAGTAGCCAGACACCTGCTTAACCCTGAACCTTTGAACCCTTGAACTCTGAACCTCTTGTATGAAACTACATTAAAAGCGAACCGCAGAATATCGAATGTCGAATGTCGAAGGGTGGTTTCGCTTCGCTCAGTCTTTTTTAAAATGGACAGAATTCATTTATTCGACGTTCGATGTTGGACGTTCGATGTTCGATGTTCATTAGTTTCTTCTTCGATTTGACTGGACGCTCGCGACCATACAAGGCGGCGCTGAACCCTGCCTGTGGGGTCCGCGGAGC
>JAIVWA010000408.1:0-4831 GCA_049190255.1 Gammaproteobacteria bacterium
CCATCCCCATGACCGGTCTGCCGGCATCCATGTATTCATCCACCAGGATTTTGGCCATTTCGTCCACGGTCTTGCCTTCTTTTTTGGCCCGTTCTAGGTATTTGTTGAGCATATATCCGTGGGCCGCACCGGGTCCGTGAACACCGCCGAAGGTCGAAACAGCGGCGGCAACTGTACATGGAAGATTGGGACGGCCGGCACTCACGCCAATGGAGGCCACCGCCGAAGGCGACATGGAGTGCTCCATAAAGACACCCATCTCGTATTTGAGCATCTTTTCTTCTTCCTCGGTGGGGATTCGGTTCTGATACATGACAAACAATGCATCGCAGAATGAATAGCCCTCTTCGGCCAGCTCGCTTAAATCATAGCCGCGCATAACGGTTTTTTCTTCCGTCTTATAAGAAATGGCGGTCTTTCTGCGGATTAATGGTTCCCTGTCCATTATTTCCTCCTGCTTTTTTGTATTGGTAATGAGATATAAAATTTGATTCTAAATCCTTCTTTTTACCTCGGTCATTAAGCGTTTACGCTCAATTAATATATAGTTGGTTTCTTGAATATAAGTCAAAGTAATAATTATTATGTCGTTAATGACAATGAGTTATTCTCTGGGCAAGATTACCGTATATTCTACGATTTTCTCTGATTTTTTACCATCGAATGCGGAGAAGCTAATTCCCTGTGTATTATTGCAAAACATGTGGTAGAATTTATGAAACTTGATATCAATTCGCGGAGGACGCCTATCTTTTTAATACATGAATGGCACGCGGCACCGTGACTTTAACCTTGTCATTTTTGCTGAATTTTTCAGAACCCATGGGGTTGTAATGATCCACCACCATCTCCCTGTCTCCGAATTTCACTGTATATTTGGCAAGGTTGCCGGCATACATCTGACTTTCCACCGTCCCATGGAACGTATTGGGCCGTTCGGTTCCGTGTGACGGTGAAAGCGAAACGGTTTCCGGTCGGATGACCAGCAAGACCTCATCTCCAGCCTTTATTCCCTTTTGATCATGATCTAATTCGAGCTTACCGTACTCGGTGGTAACGTAAGATGTATTGGTCTCCTCGTCGATGGCATCGACGGTTCCCTCCAGAAAATTAACATATCCCACAAAGCCGGCGATAAACTCGTTGGCCGGTTGCTCATAAATCTCGATAGGAGAACCGATCTGCTGAATCACACCGTCGTGGAGCACCAGCAGCCGGTCGGAAATACTCATGGCCTCATACTGGTCATGGGTCACAAATATGGTGGTAACCCCTATCCGTTCCTGGATATTTCTGATCTCCTCCCGCATGGCCACCCGCAGGTTGGCATCCAGGTTGGAAAGCGGCTCGTCCAGAAGCAGCACTTTGGGTTCCAGCGCCAGGGCCCTGGCCAACGCCACCCGCTGCTGCTGGCCGCCGCTGATGCGGTCAATGGTTCGATCACCCAGTCCTTCCATGTGGACCAGGGAGAGAAGCTCATCGACCCGTGTATCAATCTTTTCCCTGGGCCACTTTTGCAGCTTCAGCCCAAAGCCGATATTCTTTCTGACATTCATGTGGGGGAAAAGCGCATAGCTTTGAAAAACCATTCTGGTGTCACGCATGTTGGGCGGCAACTTTCCGATGTCCTCTCCGTCGAGTATTACTTGTCCGGACGTAGCCGTGGCGAAACCACCCACAATTCTCAGCAAGGTCGTTTTGCCACACCCGCTGGGACCCACAAAGGTCAGCAATTCGCCTTTGTCGATCTTGGCAGAAATCCCTTTGAGCACTTCCACATCCCCAAAGCTTTTATAGATATCTCTTAACTCCAGCATGGGGGTTCTATTTGTTTCCATTAATTTATGCTCCTTGCTTCTTGCTGACATCGAGTCCGGTCTTTTTAGCAATGATTTGAAGTATTCCCAGTGAAATGGCAACGATGACGATCACTTTCATTGTTGTTGCCGAAGCCAAACCCAATTCTCCCAGTTGGGCCGTCAAATAAATATATACCGATGCCAGATCAAAGCCCGGGGTCACCAGAAAGATCACCGAACTCAATGACATCATGGTGGTCATAAATGTGTAGATAAATCCTGCCACAAACGCAGAAAACATGATCGGCAGAACCACCTTAAAAAATATCGTTAAAAAATCTGCGCCCAGATCAGCCGAAGCCTCTTCGATTTCGACACTGATCTGGTGCAGCTTGCTGATTCCGGCTTCAACACCGACTGCCAGGAATCGAAATACACAGTTTAAAATAATGATTAAGATACCTCCGGTCAGCAGAAATGGCGGGCGGTTGAAAGCCATGATATACCCCACCCCGATAACCGTGCCCGGCAGTGCGAAACCCGACAGAGCGACCATCTCCATGATATGCTTGCCGCGAAATTTTCCCCGCATAATCACATAGGCCAGCAAAGTCCCGACGATGGCACCGGCCAGACCGGCAGCCAGAGAGACCTTGATGCTGTTCCAAATCGCAGTATTCGACTGGGTATTCAGGACGTGATCCATGACGAAGGTATTATCCACACCGACAATCTTGACAAATGATCCCATCAGAATAACACCAAAGCTCATTAACACCAGCACGGCTGCGGATATGCTGATAATCATAAAGGGAATCCGGATAACCGGAGTTATGGGTTTGGGTTCGGCAGCCATGCCTTTGCCGGTGATCGTGGCGTAACCCTTACCCCTCAATACGTAATTATGCAAAATAAATATCAGCACACAAGGCGTAATCAGAACCACGGAAAGTACGCTGGCCATATTGAAATCGCCTTCACCGGTGATCGCCAAATAGGTGTCCACCGAGAGAAATGGGGTCCTTCCCCCTAAGATTGCGGGATTACCGAACTCAGCGATGGTCATCACAAAGACCAACAGGGCTGCTTTTAATAGGCCGGGGGCGGCCAGAGGAACGGTAATGGAGCGAACGATCCGAACCTCAGAAGCACCCATGTCGCTGGCCGTTTCTTCCAGGCTGGGGTTCAGGGAGTTCAGGACATTTTCAATCATCATAAAAGACAGCGGAAGAAACGCCAGGCATTGGGCCGAAATAACCCCCGTCCAGCTGTAAATGTTAAAATCCAGGTGCAGCAAATTGTTAATCAATCCGTTGTTACCAAAGAGGGTGATCAAAGAAATGGAAAAGATATAGGGCGGTGCCGCCAGAGGGAGCAAGGCACAAATTTTCAACGGTTTTCTCAGCCACATGGGGCCTCGCGTAGTCAAATAGGCAAAACAGAAGCCGACGATCAGCAATATGATCATCGTGGAGACGCCCAGAATAAGGGTGTTGAAAAATGACCAGTAGTAAAAATTATAACTGAAAAACTCGACATAAAAGTCGAATGTAAAACCGTCATCTCCCCAAAGGCTTTTCACCAATACGCTTATAATCGGGTAAATAAGGAAGATGGCAAGAAGGGTAAAAAGAGCGCCGGCAAAAATATTGATCAGATTTACATTTAAAAATGAACGAAATTTATACCAGATGCCTTTACCGGGCACACGGCCTATTACCGCTTCTGCCATCTTTTAATTCCTCCTATCAGGGAACTATCAGCCTTTATTGTTTCTTTGCTTTTTCGGCGGCCTTTTTTTCCTTCTCATCGCCAACTCTCTTGGCTTTGGCTGTTTCTTTCAGCATGAACTTGCTTTTCCAGGTTTTGATAATTCTGCTTCGGTTCTTTACAGCCCACCCGTGGTCAAGCTTGATGAAGTTTGGTTTGGCCGCCCCATAAAGCGCACTGGGAATGCCCGGACGGGGCGGAATATAGCCCATGGAAGCTAAAAACTCACTGGCATCTTTGGTGCCTAAATAATCCATCACTTTCTTAGACAGGTCGAGCTTCTTGGTACCCTTCAAGATTACGCAGTAGTTGCCCTCGTATCCGATGCCCTCTGCCGGGATCACCCACTGGAGCGGATAGCCGTCGTTAATTCTTTTCAGTACGTTTTCATCCGCCGTAATTCCGAGCAGGTATTCGCCTCTACCTACAAGATCGGTGGGAGCGTTGCCGCTCTTGGTGTACTGGGCCATGTTCTCGTCCAGCGCTGCGAGGAACTCCCAGCCCTCCTTTTCTCCGTAGAGTTGGAGAAAAGAGTAATTGATCATGAAGGCCGTGCCGGATGTCCGGGGCGAGGGAGCCACGATCTGGCCTTTCCATTTGGGTTTCAGAAGCTCCTTCCAGCTCATCGGCATCCCATACCCTTTTTCGGCCAGTTTTACCTTGTTGCCGATCAACAGAAATGAGAAAGTACCCAATGCGTAATAGCTGCCATCAGGCGACTTAAAGGCCGCATCTATATCTTCCCAGGCTGGGGATTTATAGGGGACGTAATATCCCTTCTTGGTGCCGTCGATCGCCTGGGCCGCGCCAAAAGACAAGACCATATCCGCGTTGAACCTGGGTGCCTCCGACAAGAGTCTGGCCCAGATTTCCCCCCAGGATAAAGTGATGTTTTTAACTTCAATCCCCGTTTTCTCCTGAATTCTCTTTGCCAGGGCTTCATTTACCTCCCGGGAGAATCCCAGGTAAGCGCTAATCGAATCAGCAGCGTAAAGACTGCTGGAAGCAATGCCAAATGTCATGATAAGTGCCAAAGTTGCGATTGTTATCAGTCTAAATTTCATCGTGCACCCCCTTTAATTAAAAAGTGTGAGATGGATAATGCGCCATGACCTGAAAAATAATTTCAAGTCCCCCTATTAAAACGGATCACTACCTTAGGTCAATTTCACCCCCTTTCTTCCATAAACAAAAGTTTAAGAGCATGGTAAGGTTAATTCCTGATCACAAATTACAGAACAATTAATACCTATCAAAAAATA
>JAIVWA010000409.1:0-4824 GCA_049190255.1 Gammaproteobacteria bacterium
AAGACCACCCGGGTTGAGCGGATTATCGTTCAAGGTTTAAGATACCTGAACAGCGCCTACCCAAGGGTTTCTTTCATGCAAATATGGTCCACTTCAAGTATGTTAAGCTTTTACATAGATGCCTCTCCCGATGCGTTTGAGTGATAAGACCTTGCTTTTTATTCAATTGAGTATTCGCGAAGGGCACTTGTGCGCCAATAACTTCGTTTATGCAACATATTGAAAGCTGCTGGATAAGGCGGGTTGTTTTTCTTCATAATAGCTGAGACTTAAATCAAATATCACGTAATTACAGATATATATTGTCAGCGTCATTTTGATAAAGCATATTCTTCGGCGCTTTAAAACTACCAAATTACTATCTTAGATTTTCTTGAATATCTTCTTCTAAAAATTCAATTTAGAAATCTTTTCTTCCTTTTTCTTCATCCGGTTTTTTTCTTCGCTATACCTTAAATTCCCAGCATCTTTTCTTATTTTATCCCCTTGGAGGAACACAAGCCATGGGGATCATAGAAAAGAAAAGATGTAAACATTGTAGGAAGTTATTCCCTCCCGATCCACGCAACGCCAAGCGCCAAAAATATTGTCGGGAACCTGACTGCCGCAAAGCCAGCAAAAAAGACAGTCAACAACGCTGGCTAAACAAGCCGGAAAACCGCGACTACTTCCGCTGCCCCGAAAACGTCACCCGTGTTCAGCAATGGCGAAAGGCCAATCCCGGGTATTCGAAAAAAAACCAAAATGCGTTACAAGAACCCTTAATCCGACAACATTCCGAAAATATTGATGATACTAACGAACTGGAATCTGTTGCGTTACAAGATCTCTTAAACCCACAACCTTCCGTTTTAATAGGCTTAATTGCCAATTTTACCGGCCTTGCGTTACAAGATGACATCGCCAAAACCGTCCGCCGTCTGCAACAATTGGGGCAGGATATTATTAACCCTGCAACCCCAACCAAAGGAGGACGGAATGATATCAAAAACCCCTATTTTGAAAAATCGCATCCGAAAAGTTCCCAAGCAGTTCAGCTGGGTCGATCACCGACTGGTCCGTGATCGCCACATCGAAAAATTGAGCCATCCCGCGGCGGCATTATACCTTTTTTTAGTTACCGTCGGCGACGCCAATGGCTTAAGCTATTATGGAGACGAATCGATCATGAAGTGCCTTTGCATGGACCAAAGCACGCTGCAAATCGCCAGAAGCAACCTCATTGAAAATGGGATGATCGCCTGGAAAAAGCCGCTTTACCAGGTCCTTAACCTGGATATCAGCACTGCAGCTAAAAGATCTTACATGGACTCACCCCTTAGCCTGGGCAGTATCCTCAAAAAGGCCGTGGAGGAAAACCCATGATCGATTACGAAACCTATATGAAAATGAAAAGTTACCATGAAAAAGATGGTCTTAATTGCAGTCAGGTTGCCGCAATAATGGGCTTGAGCTATAAAACCGTTAACAAATGGCTGAATGAAAAACGCTATCGCATGCGAAAACCATCCGAAAGATCCAGTAAACTTGATCCCTTCAAAAATCAAATCCTACAGATGCTCGAAAAATATCCCTATTCAGCCGCGCAAATCCTTTTGCGCATTAAGGAAAATGGTTTTGACGGCGGCTACACCATTGTCAAAGATTATGTACGTAAAGTACGGCCGCCAAAAACAAAGGCGTATTTAATGCTTTCTTTTGCTCCGGGCGAATGCGCCCAGGTCGACTGGGGTTCATACGGTTCTGTTAATGTGGGCTCGACCCGTCGCAGGCTCAGTTTTTTTGTCATGGTGCTTTGCTACAGCCGTTTGATGTACGTTGAGTTTACTGTCTCTCAGACCATGGAGCACTTTTTGGCTTGTCATCAAAACGCGTTTGACTTCTTCGGCTGTGTGCCTCAAAAAATAATGGTTGATAATCTGAAATCTGCCGTACTCCGGCGCATCGTCGGGCAAGCACCGGTATTTAACCCCAAATACTTTGATTTTGCCAACCACTACGGCTTTTCTATTGCCGCCTGTAATGTTGGTGCGGGAAACGAAAAGGGCCGCGTGGAAAACGGTGTCGGCTATGTTAAAAAAAACTTCCTGGCCGGTCTTGATATCCCGGATTTTGCCGCCATACATCCTGCGGCCCGGCACTGGCTTGCCACTGTGGCCAATGTGCGCATCCACGGGAAAACGCGTCAAAAGCCGATTGAACACTTTGAAAAAGAACGCTCATTTTTAAACCCGCTGCCGGCCAATGCCTTTGATATTGCCACGGTCTCACAGGTTAGAGCCTCCAGCCAGTTCCGTGTTACTCTCGATGCCAACCGGTACTCGGTGCCGGCCGAGTATGCCGGTGCCCGTCTTACGCTGAAGGCCTATCCGGACAGACTCTGCATTTACAGCGCGAACCAACTGATTGCCCGCCATGTCCGCAGCTATGATCGACACCAGGACTTTGAAGACCCGGATCATCCCAAGCAACTTTTGATCCAGCGTAAGAAAGCGCGCGATCAGAAAATTTATATGCGTTTTTTGACCCTGTCGCCTAAGGCCGAGCAATACTACAACAAGCTGGAACAACGGCGGATGAACTCGAAACACCACGTACAAAAAATCGTAGCCTTAAGCGAGATATACGATCCCGACGCGGTTGCCCGGGCATTGGAGGATGCATTTACCTTCCAGGCGTTCTCATGTGAGTATATCGCCAACTTGCTTGAACAGCGCTCTCGCTGTCTACCTGAACCCGGTGCACTGCATCTCACCCGTAGTGAAGATCTGCTCGATATCGACATCGAACAACCCGATCTGTCCATTTACGAAAGGAAAGGACATGACCCAAAAAAATAACCCACAAGATCAGTTGGAAAAAAACCTGAAATACCTGAAACTTCCCTTTATGCGAGACCAGCATCAAACCCTCGCCAAACGGGCTTCACAAAAAAAGTGGTCGCACCTGGATTATTTTGAAAAACTTGCCGACGGTGAGGCTGCTTTGCGCCGCGACCACTCCGTCCAGCGTCGTATCCGTCTGGCACGCTTCCCGGTAATCAAAACCCTGGATCAGTTTAACTGGACCTGGCCCAAAGATATTAATCGCCTCCAGGTCCAAAATCTCTTCCGTCTTCAGTTTGTTAAAAGCAAATCAAATGTAATCTTCCTTGGCGGTGTTGGCCTCGGTAAGACCCATTTGGCATCGGCCGTGGGCTATAGCGCCTGCCTGAAAGGTAACACGGTTTTGTTTGCAACAGCCATAGATGTGATCAATACGCTGTCCGCCGCCCAGGCGGCCGGGCGCATGAAACAGGAACTCAAAAAATACACACGGCCGGCTCTTTTGATAATTGATGAACTCGGTTTTTTACCTATCGATAAAAAAGGAGCCGATCTTTTGTTCCAGGTAATCAGCCTGCGATATGAGCAGGGTGCTTTGGTGATTACCTCAAACCGGGCATATAAAGACTGGCCGGAGATCTTTAATAACGACAGCACGCTGACTTCCGCCATTCTTGACAGGCTATTGCATCATGCCGAAACCGTAGTCATAGAGGGCAAAAGCTATCGTATGAAAGACCAAATCGACCCTTAAATCCATCTGTTCTACTATCGCTGGAGCCTGCAATCGCATGTCGGCTCCAGCTAACAAAACCTTTTTGACTTAGAATTTTAAAACCGGCGGATTTTTTATCTTTTCACACCGCCGGTAACACCCCGTGCAATTTCTGCTTCCATTTTTAAATCCTCTTTTTTAACTTTTTATACCTTTAAAGATAGTTTTATGCCTCGAATTATGTAATTGGTATTATAGTTTTGGTCGAATTTTGGCTAATTTTCGGATTTTTTTATCTAAGTAGAGTGGGGGATGAAAATAAGAACTGATCTATATCCGAACTAATGTGATTAAACTTTATTAGAGGAAAATAACGAAATCAATAAAAATCAATACAGTGATGAAATATTCTCATTTCAGGATGGAGGCAATGATACATGAAGGAGATTAAAGAGCCATCGCGGGCTGTGCCTGTCATGGCAGAAACCGACGTTCTGGTGGTGGGAAGCGGCCCGGGAGGCCTTGCTGCCGCCCTTGCCGCCGCGAGGGAGGGCGTCGATACGATACTGGTGGAACGCTATGGCTGTTTCGGAGGAAATATCACTCAGGCCCAGGTGGAAACTATCTCCTGGTACCGGCATGAAAAAACGGTGGAGGCAGGCGGAATCGGAGTTGAGTTCGAAAGACGGGCCAAGGAGATGGGTGGCAGTCGCAAAAACCGCGAATCTCTTGGAGAGTACCTGGATACGGACATGTTCAAGTACGTGGCGGATAACCTGGTGGAAGAAGCGGGAATCGTGCCGATTTTGCACTGCTTGGCCGTTGACACGGTGATGGAAGGCGATGCCATCAGGGGCATCATTACGGAGAGCAAATCCGGGAGACAGGCGATACTTGCAAAGAGGGTGATCGATGCCAGCGGGGATGCCGATATCGCTCACCATGTTGGGGCGCCATACCGAAAAGCCTCAGGAGATGAGTTGATGTCCGCAACTGTAAGCTTCGGCTGCAGCGGCGTGGACGTGAAGAGATTTCTCGAGTATGTTGAGCTTAATCCGGCTCGCCTTGCTGATTGGGCCGTAACGACTTCCGGAAAGGAAGATGACCTTTTCACGCCCTACCTCAAGGAGCCGTTTAAGAAAGCACAAAAAGATGGATTGATTCCGAAAAATATGTGGGTAGAAGCTATCTGGCACAGTTTAACGGAGGCAGGCGAAGCCACCCATATAAACGCGGTTCGTGTTCGCGGATTAGATCCAACGAACGTCTGGGATCTGACTATAG
>JAIVWA010000410.1:0-4799 GCA_049190255.1 Gammaproteobacteria bacterium
ACATGAGACCCTTCTGGCATTTGAACAGATAAACAAGGATTTACGAATGCCTAACAATTAATAATATTTAATAAAGCAAAAAAATAATAAAAAGCGGTTCAACTTTTCATTGACAATTATTAATTAAGGTTATAGGTTGCCGCGTTTCTTGGGGACATCAGTTCCTGGTTTCCCGGGACCATAAATCAATTGACATTTCAGTTGAAAATGGTAAATTAAATAGTTTCCCTATCGGTTCAAGTTGAGCCGTAAATAGCGGAAGCACAAGGTGTACTTTGGCATCATCAAGTCGCCGGCTGGTGGGCAGAATTTTGCTCCTGGTTATCATCGATCTTTGAAAACTGAATAGTAAAGACAAATGGGTCTTTTAGTAATTTTTTTATTTTTTTTCTTTGCAAAATAACTAACTTTTCGGAGTTAGTTACAGGATATCAAACTGGAGAGTTTGATCCTGGCTCAGAACGAACGCTGGCGGCGTGCTTAACACATGCAAGTCGAACGAGAAAGTTTCCTTCGGGAAGCGAGTAGAGTGGCGCACGGGTGAGTAACGCGTAGATAATCTATCCTTATATTTGGGATAACATCGGGAAAGTGGTGCTAATACCGGATACGCTTTTAGATATGCAAATATTTAAGAGGAAAGGTGGCCTCTTCATGAAAGCTACCGTATAGGGATGAGTCTGCGTACCATTAGCTAGTTGGTAGGGTAATGGCCTACCAAGGCTACGATGGTTAGCGGGTCTGAGAGGATGATCCGCCACACTGGAACTGGAACACGGACCAGACTCCTACGGGAGGCAGCAGTGAGGAATATTGCGCAATGGGGGAAACCCTGACGCAGCGACGCCGCGTGAGTGAGGAAGGTTTTCGGATCGTAAAGCTCTGTCAGAAGGGAAGAAGTGTTATATGGTTAATACCCGTATAATTTGACGGTACCTTCAGAGGAAGCACCGGCTAACTCCGTGCCAGCAGCCGCGGTAATACGGAGGGTGCAAGCGTTGTTCGGAATTACTGGGCGTAAAGGGCGCGTAGGCGGCTTGATAAGTCAGATGTGAAAGTCCACGGCTCAACCGTGGAAGTGCATTTGAAACTGTCAGGCTTGAGTATCGGAGGGGAAAGTGGAATTCCCGGTGTAGAGGTGAAATTCGTAGATATCGGGAGGAACACCGGTGGCGAAGGCGACTTTCTGGACGGATACTGACGCTGAGGCGCGAAAGCGTGGGGAGCAAACAGGATTAGATACCCTGGTAGTCCACGCCGTAAACGATGTGAACTAGGGGTAGGGGGTGTTGATCCCTCCTGTCCCGGAGCTAACGCATTAAGTTCACCGCCTGGGGAGTACGGTCGCAAGATTAAAACTCAAAGGAATTGACGGGGGCCCGCACAAGCGGTGGAGTATGTGGTTTAATTCGACGCAACGCGAAGAACCTTACCTGGGCTTGACATCCCGAGAATCTCCTGGAAACAGGAGAGTGCGTCATTAGATGAACTTGGTGACAGGTGCTGCATGGCTGTCGTCAGCTCGTGTCGTGAGATGTTGGGTTAAGTCCCGCAACGAGCGCAACCCCTGCCTTTAGTTGCCAGCAGTTCGGCTGGGCACTCTAGAGGGACTGCCGGTGTCAAACCGGAGGAAGGTGGGGATGACGTCAAGTCCTCATGGCCTTTATGCTCAGGGCTACACACGTACTACAATGGTCGGTACAAAGGGCAGCTACTTAGCGATAAGATGCTAATCCCATAAAACCGGTCTCAGTCCGGATTGGAGTCTGCAACTCGACTCCATGAAGTTGGAATCGCTAGTAATCGTGGATCAGCATGCCACGGTGAATACGTTCCCGGGCCTTGTACACACCGCCCGTCACACCACGGAAGTTGGTTGTTCCAGAAGTAGTTGAGCTAACCTTAGGGAGGCAGGCTACCAAGGAATGGCTGGTAACTGGGGTGAAGTCGTAACAAGGTATCCGTAGGGGAACCTGCGGATGGATCACCTCCTTTTAAAGGATGAATAGCTAGCTTGTCTAGCTCATACCTAGATCAACCCCATTTGTTGATTACTATTCAGTTTTGAGAGATCGATGTTTTGATCTTTAAGAGTATAGGATTGGAACGGGCCTATAGCTCAGTTCTGGTTAGAGCGCACGCCTGATAAGCGTGAGGTCGGTGGTTCAAGTCCACCTAGGCCCACCATTCAGGTATTGAAGATTGTATATTGAAGATTGAAGATTTTTTGAATTTTCAATTTTCAATTTCTCAAATTTTCAATTTTCACTTATAGAGTGGGGGTGTAGCTCAGCTGGGAGAGCGCCTGCCTTGCACGCAGGAGGTCATCGGTTCGAACCCGTTCACCTCCACCACTTTTTCTTTAAAAATTAAAGATTGGACATTATTTATTCTGGTGTTCAATCTTCAGCTTTTAAAGAAGCTGATAAGGGGACTTTGGCAGCATCAAGTTTCCGGCCGTGATTATAGTTTCGACTAGTCCGGTATTTTTGATCTTTGATAATTGAATAGTAGGGTAAAAAATATTTAAAAGCATTTAGCTTTCAGTGCATAACCGATCATTTTGATCACTATGCATAAGCTGAGAGCTGATATCTTTTAAGCGATATACAGTAGCTGAGTTAAAGATTTAATCAGGCTTATGGTTAAGCTAGTAAGAGCAGACGGCGGATGCCTTGGCATCGGTAGGCGAAGAAGGACGCGGAAAGCTGCGATAAGCTTCGGGGAGCCGCTAACAGGCATTGATCCGGAGATTTCCGAATGGGGAAACCCAACCGGGGTAATACCCGGTTATCATACACTGAATACATAGGTGTATGAGGCGAACGCAGGGAATTGAAACATCTAAGTACCTGCAGGAAAAGAAAATAAAAATGATTCCGTCAGTAGCGGCGAGCGAACGCGGACCAGCCCAAACCATGTACTTTTCGGAGTATATGGGGTTGTGGGGCCCCGACGTGGGATTGTTGAGGGATAGTAGAACGGCATGGAAAGGCCGGCCAGAGACGGTGATAGCCCGGTACACGAAATTCTGAAGCACCCTAGGGGTACCCCGAGTACCACGGGACACGTGAAACCCTGTGGGAATCCGGGAGGACCATCTCCCAAGGCTAAATACTAACCGATGACCGATAGTGAACCAGTACCGTGAGGGAAAGGTGAAAAGTACGGGGGGACCCGAGTGAAATAGTACCTGAAACCGTCTGCTTACAAGCAGTGGGAGCACTATGTTGCTTGCAACAGTGTGACCGCGTGCCTTTTGCATAATGAGTCAACGACTTACCCTGTGTAGCGAGGTTAAGCCGCGAGGTGTAGCCGTAGCGAAAGCGAGTCTTAATAGGGCGTTTAGTTACATGGGGTAGACCCGAAGCCGGGTGATCTATCCATGGCCAGGGTGAAGCGAAGGTAATACTTCGTGGAGGCCCGAACCACTATAGGTTGAAAACTGTTTGGATGAGCTGTGGATAGGAGTGAAAGGCTAATCAAACTCGGTGATAGCTGGTTTTCTCCGAAATATATTTAGGTATAGCCTCGTATGTTTACTGACGGAGGTAGAGCACTGATTGGACTAGGGGTCTCACCAGATTACCAAACCCATTCAAACTCCGAATGCCGTCAAGTTAGAGTACGGGAGTCAGACTACGGGAGATAAGTTCCGTGGTCGAGAGGGAAAGAACCCAGACCGCCAGCTAAGGTCCCTAAATTCATGCTAAGTGGAAAAGGAGGTGGAACTGCCCAGACAACCAGGAGGTTGGCTTAGAAGCAGCAACCCTTTAAAGAAAGCGTAACAGCTCACTGGTCGAGTGGGGCTGCGCCGAAAATTCATCGGGGCTTAAGCATGGTACCGAAGCTGCGGATTATAAAAATCTTCGGATTTTTATGATGGTAGGAGAACATTGTGGCCGCCTGAGAAGGTACACCGTAAGGAGTGCTGGAGGTTCCACAAGAGCTTATGTTGACACGAGTAGCGAAAAACAAGGTGAGAAACCTTGTCGCCGAAAGCCTAAGGTTTCCTGTAGTAAAGTTAATCTGCTCAGGGTTAGTCGGCCCCTAAGTCGAGGCTGAAAAGCGTAGTCGATGGGAAACAGGTTAATATTCCTGTACCACCCTGCTGGTGTTACGGATACGGGGGGACGGAGAAGGGTAGATCATCCGGGTGTTGGATGTCCCGGTTCAAGCGTGTAGGCGGAGGACTTTGGCAAATCCGGGTCCTCATTCAACGTTGAGGCGTTATGACGATTCCTTTTTGGATATAAAGTGATTAATCCCATGCTTCCAGGAAAAGCCTCGTATTCATTCAGCAAGGTGACCGTACCGCAAACCGACACAGGTAGGCAGGTAGAGTATACCAAGGCGCTTGAGAGAACTCTGGTTAAGGAACTCGGCAAAATAGCACCGTAACTTCGGGAGAAGGTGTGCCCCCATTACGTGATACGATTCGCACGTGGAGCTGAAGGGGGTTGCAGTGAAATGGGGGGAGCGACTGTTTACTAAAAACACAGGACTCTGCGAAGTCGAAAGACGATGTATAGGGTCTGACGCCTGCCCGGTGCCGGAAGGTTAAGGGGACGTGTTAGCTCTAGGGCGAAGCAATGAACCGAAGCCCCGGTAAACGGCGGCCGTAACTATAACGGTCCTAAGGTAGCGAAATTCCTTGTCGGGTAAGTTCCGACCTGCACGAATGGCGTAACGATTTCCCCACTGTCTCAACCAGAGACTCAGCGAAACTGTAGTACCGGTGAAGATGCCGGTTTCCCGCAACAAGACAGAAAGACCCCGTGCACCTTTACTATAGCTTG
>JAIVWA010000411.1:0-4783 GCA_049190255.1 Gammaproteobacteria bacterium
CTGATTCGATTTGGGATTTGTGATTTGGGATTTCGGATTGATTGGATTGCATCGCTGAGTTGCGGGGTGCGGGAAACTTAGAGGTATAGGGTTGAAGGTAGAAGGTGTCATGAATTCGGAAGTGGGAATGCGGAAAATAAGAAAAGATAGATAGAATACATTCATTTTAGGCATTTTAGACATTTTAGGCACTTTAGGCATTGCTTTTACTTTAGGCATTTTAGGCACTTTAGACATTTTAGGCATTTCACAAGGATTTAACATGAAAGCACGTTTGATTTTGACTGACGGAACCCATTTTGAAGGGCTTAGCCTGGGGGCCATGGGCACCACGATGGGCGAGGTGGTATTCAATACGGCCATGATGGGATACCAGGAAATTTTAACGGATCCTTCGTATCATTTTCAACTGGTGACCATGACCTATCCCCAGATTGGAAACTACGGGGTCAACCCCAAGGATTTTGAATCCCGGCGTATTTACGCCGGAGGCTTTATCATTCGCGAATACAGCCCCGTGGTCAGTCACTGGCAGGCAACCCGATCCCTGGATGAATATTTGAAACATTACGGTGTGGTCGGTATCAGCGACCTCGACACCCGGCAACTGACCCGCCACCTGCGTGATCAGGGGGCCCAGATGGGCATGATTACAACTTCCGATGAGCCTTTTGATGTCCTGATAAAACGGCTAAAAGAAAGCAAACAGCTTGTGGGGCGTGACATCGCCAAAGAAGTCACCACGGATGAGCGTTATGATTGGCCCCTGGATGAGCAAATCAATGATGCCCATCCGCCGGCGTTTAAAGTGGCTGTCTATGATTTCGGCGTAAAATTTTCAATTTTAAGGGCCTTATTTCAGCATGGCTGCGAACTGAAAGTGTTCCCGGCCAGCACCTCTGCGGATGAGGTGCTGGAGTGGAATCCGGACGGCATTTTTCTTTCCAACGGTCCCGGCGATCCCGAACCGGTCACCTATGCCGTAAATACCGTAAAGACCTTACTTGGCAAAAAACCCCTATTCGGCATCTGCCTGGGTCATCAAATACTGGCCCTGGCGCTGGGCGCCAAGACGACCAAATTGAAATTCGGCCATCACGGTGCCAATCACCCGGTCCGGCACCTGCCCACCGGGGCGGTGGAAATCACCTCCCAAAATCATGGATTTATAGTTGATGCGGACAGCCTGCCGCCAAGTGATGTTGATATCACCCATATCAATCTGAATGACGGGACCCTCGAGGGCTTCCGGCACAAGACCCTGCCGGCCTTTTCGGTTCAGTATCACCCCGAATCGGCCCCCGGTCCCCGGGACAGCCGCTATCTTTTTGAAAACTTTATTAAGGAAATGAAACAGTTCAATGCCTAAACGAAAAGACATCAAAAGAATTCTGGTTATTGGCTCCGGGCCGATTGTCATCGGCCAGGCCTGCGAGTTTGATTATTCGGGCACCCAGGCATGCAGAGCGCTGAGGGAAGAAGGATTTATTGTTATTTTGATTAACAGCAATCCGGCAACCATTATGACCGATCCCGAATTTTCGGACAGGACCTATATCGAGCCGCTGCACGCTGAAGCGGTGGCCAGTATCATCGCAATGGAGCGCCCCGATGCCCTGCTGCCGACCCTGGGCGGACAGACCAGCCTCAACCTGGCGGTGGAGTTGGCCGAAAACGGAACCCTGGAAAAATACGGCGTGGATTTGATCGGTGCCAGCCTCGAAACAATTAAATTGGCCGAAGACCGGGAGCTTTTTCGCAATGCCATGGGTGAAATCGGCCTCAATGTACCCAACGGCGGTTGTGTCCGTACCCTCGAAGAGGCCCGGGACCTGTGCCGCGATATCGGATTTCCCCTGATCATCCGGCCGGCCTTTACCCTTGGGGGTATCGGCGGCAGTGTGGTCTACAATCGGGAGGAATTCGACGAAGCCGCCCAATGGGGGTTGAGTGCCAGTCCCGTAACCGAAATTTTAATTGAACAGTCGGTGCTCGGCTGGAAGGAATACGAACTGGAGGTCATGCGGGATGAAGCCGATAACTTTGTGATTGTCTGCTCCATTGAAAATTTTGACCCCATGGGTATCCACACGGGCGACAGCATCACCGTGGCGCCCGCCCAAACCTTGACCGACGTGGAATACCAGAACATGCGTGATGCCGCCAAGAAAATTGTCGCCCGCATCGGGGTGGAGACCGGCGGGGCCAATATTCAATTCGCGCTGGATCCGGCAACCGGTGAGATGGTGGTCGTCGAGATGAATCCGAGGGTCTCCCGCAGCTCGGCCCTGGCCTCCAAGGCCACCGGTTTTCCCATCGCCAAGATCGCCGCCAAGCTGGCTGTGGGATACCACCTGCATGAAATTCAAAACGATATTACCCGCCAAACGCCGGCCTGCTTTGAGCCGGCCCTTGATTACGTGGTGGTCAAAATCCCGCGCTGGGACTTTGAAAAATTCCCGGATGAAGATCAACGACTGACTTCTCAAATGAAATCCATCGGCGAAGCCATGGGCATCGGCCGGACGTTTAAGGAGGCCCTGAACAAAACCCTGCGCTCACTGGAAAACGGCTGGTCCGGTTTTCATGCCTACGACAACGGCTATGATCAGATGTCACGCGAAGTACTGCTGGATGATCTTCGATTCGGAACGCCGGATAGAATCTTAAAAATATGGCAGGCCTTTAAGAAAGGAATATCCCGGGAAGAGATATCGCAGACGTCCGGCATCGATTTATGGTTTCTGGAGAATTTGCATCAGCTGTTCGAGTTTGAAGCCGACATCACCGCCGAATTTAAAGCCCGCAACACCATCACCCCCCAGACCCTGCACCAGGCCAAACGGTTGGGATTTTCCGATATACACCTGGCCCTGTTGACCGGTAAAAGTGAAGCCGAAATCAGAAGTTTCCGCAAGGCCAACAGTATCCAGCCATCATTTAAAATCGTCGACACCTGTGCGGCCGAGTTTGAATCGTTTACCCCCTATTATTACTCCACTTATGACCAGGAAAATGAATCCTTTGCTTCCGACAAAAAGAAAGTCATCATCCTCGGCGGTGGCCCCAACAGAATCGGCCAGGGCATCGAATTTGACTACTGCTGCGTTCACGGGATTCTGGCCTTAAAGTCTTTGGGCATTGAAGCGATTATGATCAACTGCAACCCCGAGACGGTCAGCACCGACTACGATATGGCGGATAAACTTTATTTCGAGCCGTTGACTTACGAAGACGTGTTAAATGTTGCCGAACTTGAAAAACCCGATGGGGTCATCATCCAGTTCGGCGGCCAGACGCCGCTGAAACTGGCCCTGGCCCTGGAAAAAGCCGGCGTGCCCATCTGGGGAACTTCACCGGATTCCATTGACCTGGCTGAAGACCGGGATCGGTTCGGCGCCCTGCTGGACTCGCTGGACATTGCCCACCCCCAATACGGTACGGCCACATCCATTGCCGAAGCCCTGGAGGTCGGCAAACGCATCGGGTTCCCCCTGGTGGTAAGGCCCTCCTATGTGCTTGGCGGCCGGGCCATGGAAATCGTCTATGACCAAGATTCTTTACAGCACTACATGCAGCAGGCCGTCACCGCATCGGAGCAGCATCCCGTGCTTCTCGACCGTTTCCTGGAAGATGCCTATGAATTTGACGTGGATGCCATCTGCGACGGACAGAATACGGAAATTTGCGGAATTATGCAGCACATCGAAGAGGCCGGGGTCCATTCGGGCGACAGCATGGCCGTATTGCCCCCTTTTCTGCTAAGCCGCGATCAAAACGAGGATATCAGGGAATGTACCCGTCTGCTTGCCAGGTCACTCAAAGTCAAGGGCTTGATCAATATTCAGTTTGCCATCATGTTTGACACCCTTTATGTGCTCGAAGTCAACCCGCGCGCCTCGCGGACCGTACCCTTTGTCAGTAAGACCACGGGGGTCCCCATTGCCAAATTGGCTACTGAGATCATGGCCGGCAAAAAACTTGATCAGCTCGATTACAGATTTAAGGATCAGCTGCCCTATGTTGCCGTAAAGGAATCGGTTTTTCCTTTTGATCGTTTTGGCAAAACCGATATTTTTTTGCGTCCCGAAATGCGATCCACCGGCGAAGTCATGGGCATCGGACCCAAATTCGGCGAAGCCGTATTTAAAGCCTTTCAGGCGGCCGGGATTACGATTCCCAAATCGGGTACGGTATTTTTAAGTGTTAACGACAACGATAAAGCGCGGGTACTGCCCATCGCTGAAGGATTGAAAAAATTCGGCTATCAGCTGGTGGCCACCAAAGGCACCGCGGAATATATTTCCAACCGCGGAATCCCGGTGAAAACCGTTTTAAAAATCAGAGAAGGACGGCCGAATGTGGCTGACGATATCAAAAACGGCCAGATTGACCTGATCATCAACACCCCTCTGGGGCAGCGTTCACGTGCGGATGAATACACCATCGGCTGGACTGCCATCATAAACAAAGTGCCGTTTATAACCACGCTTTCAGCCGCCGAGGCGATTGTGCGGGGACTCAAGGCCAAAAATAATCAATCCGCCCGTTATAAGTGCCTGCAGGATTACTACCGGAGCCAGGGGTAGGTCTCAGTAAAGAATTCTGACCCAGAGGACCAAGCTTTGATTTCACCCCAGAGGGGCTTGTAAGCTTTGAACTTAAATCTATCGTTACTCCTTTAGGTAATATGTCCAGGCATAGCCAAATGACTCTGACCCCGAGAGGGCGGAATTTTCCAAGATTAAATATAGGTTAAACAGCGGGCAGGAGAGCCCCTGAA
>JAIVWA010000412.1:0-4775 GCA_049190255.1 Gammaproteobacteria bacterium
ATGGGGTGGAGTGGTACGGAATAAACAAATGGTAGAAGGTGTAAGGCGTAAAAGACGTGGTATGAGGTATAGGGTATAGGGTTTAAGGTAGAAGGCATACTGTCTATTTTTAATTCTGAAATTTCATTGATTTTTACCTTATACCTTACACCTTCTACCTTATACCATTCTTTACATACCTTATACCCTGTACCCTATACCATTAGTTTTCTTCTCCAGTACTATGTTGCCTCTTACCAATCCGCAATCCGCATTCCCAATTCCGCATTCCGATCACGGCCAATCCTTGGAGGGGCAGAAAAATGATCCTCTGGTATTTTTGGCCAGTTTCCAGAACGCGACGGCGGCTGCGGGGTCGCCTTCCATGGGATACAGAATAATGTTTACCGGAATCCTTGAAGGCAGGCTGTTAACCGCAGCATTAAAATAACTCAGGCGTTTTTTTCCGGACACTCTTTTGCCCCAGGGTTTTTTGGCTCCCATGGTCGGCAGGCTGTCCGTCAGCAGGAAGATGTTATCGGGTGCCGGCTTCATTTCCTTGATCGCCTTGAAGGCATTCATCAAACTGGTGCCTTTTTGCGGAACCAGTTGGTGCATCTGTTCGACCGTTTGATTCAATTTGGCCACATCTCCGGCGTTCAACCAGTTTCTGTCGGTTCCGGCGATTAAAGGCCCGGCCGTTTCATTAAATGTATAAACCTGGAATTTACTTGCCGGGGGCAGCTGGGCGGTCAGCCAGTCAATGGTTGCCACCGCCTGTTTCCATTTGGGAGAATTTAATTTCTCTTTCCGGCGCAGGTTTCGTCTGCGGATAATTCCGACAATGGTTTCGTCCAGCATGCTGGCGGAGGAATCGACCAGAATAAAAATTCGTTGGCCGCCCATTTTCAAATCGGTGAGATATTGGCGATCCCCTTGACCGGGAAAGGGACGCAATCTGGAACCAAGCTCCTGCGAGGCCTTGGCCCCGGCTCTCAGACGCTTAACATCTTCTTCCAGTGATTTCAGGTCGGCCTTTAGTTGGTTGACGTGAGCTTTGGCCGCCAGTGTCTCTTTGTTGCTGTCGGAAAGTTCAACCTTATGTTTTTTAAGGATTTCGATGATCCGCCGGGAAAGCCCCTGCATTTTTACCAGCTCGGGTTCGGTTTTTTCCAGCGAATTACGGGCCTCGATTAAATGCTTTTTACCTTCCAGTACCTGCCTTTCCATCCGATCGACTTCGGCGCGATAATCAGACGTTACCGCGTCCTGGTGGGCCGCACTTTTGGCGTTTATCAGAACGAACAACAGGATGATCGCTCCCAGGCCGCAGGTGATAATGTCCAGAAAAGAAAGGCTGAATACATTTAGGTTTTTACGTTTCATCTAATTATACCGGTTGTCATAAATATGTTCCGTTTGAACCGAGTTACTAACAACCAAAGATGCATCTGTGTAACGATTGAAAATTATTGTAATTTATGACAACCGCTATGTTATTTTTTTTGCCTTATCATCCGATATTTCAAAGCCCGAATAGGTTTTATTCAATTATGGTACCGTTATATTAAAGAAAAAATATTAGAGCGTTTGGATCAGCCCATATTGGAAATTATCGACAACCAGTGAAGACCCAACAAACCACCGCTATCGGAACGTTATTCTGACAAACGCTCTACACATGCAATCACTTGCAGTTGTTCACCGGGAGTTCCGACTCGAATGATCTGGCCGAGTTTCAAGACAATACTCCCGTTTACGCGCTTTTCATCAACAAAGGTCCCCTGGGCGCTCATATCATCTAGTACGATTTCTCCGTCCAGAAGCCCTATTGTAAAATGTTTAGGGCAGATACCGGCAGTCTCACCGGTTATTGTGACATCGTTTTGTTCATTGTCCTGGGCGCAGCCGATCGTCAGCAGTTTGTCGGTAATTGGATAGGCAATGCTGCGATAGAGCAAGTGGGTCGGATATTGGGTTAAGGAATCATCAATGGACCGGGCATGAGTTTGGGCCGAGAGAACTGGCCGCAACGGGCGACTGGTAAAAAAAGAAATCTTCTCTGAGCCGGATTGATCGGCAAGCTGCTGCCAGATTTCCAACACCCCGCGGGCGCCCGCACCCTGATCAAGTTCGATAATTTCGGCATTTTTTATCCCGGCAAGGACTTCCCGGCATCCTGGAAGTCGCGCGAGACGATGGGTCAGTTGAAGCATAACGGCAGATTCATTTTTCTTGTGCTGGGTGCGTAACCGCTCAACCATCTGACGGATTTCCCTGTAAACCGTCTCTGCTTTCCGGGTCATGAGATCGCGGGTCAACGTAATACTGTATGTTCTTGATCCGCCGGTCATATCAAATGCAATCGACGGGTTATTCTGAAGGTTAAAGAGAATCCCGGGCAGGCGATGATATAATTCTTGTTCCGAAGCGGCCTGGTGAAAAGGATCAAATCGAGTGCTGGTGACAAATTCCTGTGCAATTGCATCCGCCCACTGTTTGTGCAGCTGGATCAAGCCTTTTTCGGTGCCCGTCACCGAGTCTTCCAATGTGAGTTGCTGTCCCTGCTTTAGATAGGTCACTTCCAGCCGGTGCAGGTGAATATCCAGGTGCAGCATCATTTTTCCAGGATGGGCGCCGGGTGAAGCGGCCAGAGCCAGCGGCACGAAACCTTTAACAGGGATGGACAATTCATTGGCAATACCCAGAATAAGACCCAGCTGTTGCCGGCCATAGAAACCCGGCACGGCGATTATGATTTCATCGCCGTACTGTTGAATTTGCTGCCAGATGCGGTCCAGGTGACTGTAGGCGATTTCGGCAGTACTTTGGGGCACATACTGTCCGGGCTGTTCCAGGGGGTCGGTGTTTAGCTGGTCCCAGAAATGATGTATTATTTGGCGTGGAAACAAGTGGGCTTTATTTTCAGCCGCTTTGCCCACCAGCAGGCCGTCTTTGTCCGGCAGCGCAAAACCGGGGCTTTCGTAGGCCTGTCCGTCAATTTGAAGCAACTTTTCAGTTGTGCTTCCGGCTGCCATAATACCGGCATCGATTAACTCTATACCAATAAGACTCATTTTGCTTTCCTAAACATTTTATTTTGTCAGGTAATATCCTCTAGTGCTTCGCATAGATATGATCACTCCCAATTTGGTACCTCTAATTATTCAATATTTTAGGTTTAACTGCTTTGAATTCATTGCGTATGCAGATGCCTTGTCAGATTCTCCTCGCAGTACGCTTCGGTGTCCAGCACATAATGTTCTTGAAGGGATTGCAATTGATGCAAAAGAAACATCAGCACGATGCTGATCAGAAGCGCAATGAGGGTTGAATTGAACGCCACCCCCAGACTGGTGGTCACATCGAAAATGTCCCCTTCAATGGCTTTGTGAGCATGCCCAAGGGCCTGCCCGATTCCGCGCACGGTGCCGATAAAACCCACCGAAGGAATCGCCCAGGCGATATATCGGATCATCGACAGCTCAGATTCCAGCCGCTCGGCTTCCGCATTACAGTAAGCATGGGTGGCACTCGCAGCATCCTGTATATTTCTGGTGGTACTGAACCTGTGCAAAGCCGCCAGCAGCGCCCGGGGGAGCAAGGCGTTGCGTTGATGGGGCGGCAGGGCCTGGATCTGTCGCGAAACATCGCGGGTGTCTTCCGGCAATACCCGCATGCCTTCCGCCAGGGGTACCAAATCCTGATTCAGGAGCGCGCGATGCCGGACGGTCATAACACCTTTGAAAGCCATAATGGCCAGGGCCCAGAACATGAGGATAAAACAGGTCTCCTGCTCATAGTCACGTATCAGAACGAACACGGAGCGTTCGGTGGCCTGCGATTTGTTATCCTCCAACAGGGCCGCCGCTTGCCGGGCGAGAATCGCGTCGGCCTTGGGTCGGATCACGGCGACATAAGCGGCGTGCACGATGATGATAATCACGATTAACGAAAAGATCTGGTAGATAAATTCAATGGATACGGGGAAGTTCTTTTTCATTATAATTATCCAGTTTAAGGTTTATTTACCGATTAAACAAAGCACCCTTCAAGACTATGCATGGATATGTTCATAGGGTTAGCCCGTTGACCCGTTGTCCGGTTAGCCGGTGGTGGTTAAAGCCGACGGGCGAACGGGTAAACCGGCCAACCGGTGAACCTCTTTTTTTATATATCTACCGGGAAATCCACCGCCTGATCCCCCGGTATTTTCTCAGAGGGGACAAAGGGCTTCAGCGGTCTTGGTTTTGTTTTGGATGATTTTTCCTGGCCCTCAACCGTTGGCTTCGATTCTGTTTCCGATCCTTTGCTTCCGGAACCAGATGCTGCTTTTTCTGCATCATCCGGTTTGTTATTATCATTTGCAGCTAAAACAATCGAATTCTGCTTTAAAGGGCTCGAACCCTGCCTATCTGCCGGCCCGGGGGATTCATCCAGGCCAATAGCGCTCATCTCTGAAGCCACCGGTACACTCATGAGAAATATCGATGCGGCTGTCACCGCTATAATCCTGCTAATGGTAAAGTTCATTGTTCTTTAGACACTTCCTAACAAAATCAGGTTTAGCCGGTTTGCTCCGCCTGCGGCGGATTTAAGCCCGTAAAAAAAATAGACCTTATCCTATCTGAACGGGCTCAACGGGCCAACGGGCCAACGGGCTCAACGGGCCAACGGGCTCAACCTGCTTCCATGCTTCTATTTCAAATACCGGCCGACCCGAAACCCCAAATCGATCCGCTTGCCGTCACTGTAGTCCCGGTACGACGACCGTAGCTCACTGATGCTGGATTGTT
>JAIVWA010000413.1:0-4768 GCA_049190255.1 Gammaproteobacteria bacterium
CGATACCGATCACCCCTAGAATGATGGTTCGGTGTTTAAATAGCTCAAGCAAAGACAGATCATTGGGTCGGTGGGCATCTTCAATTGAAATCACATCTAAAGCCGCCTCGTCCAAAGCGGGTGCCAGACGGAAGTAGTTTTGGGAAGGGGCTTTTTGGTATTGGTCACTGTCGAGTCGGTCCGGATAGCCACAGCAAAGGTGAATCGTCCGATTCACTTTAGCCGGTATACCGTAAAAGCAGCGTTCTATATTTTCAATACCAAAAGCCAAAGCCTTATCCGGTTCCCGGGCAAATATCGGTTCATCGATCTGGATCCAGCGGCAGCCGGCCTCTGCTAATTTACGAACTTCATTATTTAGGGCTGTGGCCAAATCGGCGCCAAGTTGGCGCTCATCTTCGTAAAAGGAATTGTAGGTTGAATCGATGATAGTCAAAGGCCCCGGCAGGGTAATTTTCACCGGCTTTTCAGTGACAGCTTGAGCCACCCGCCAATCGCGGACAAGAAATCCGGCTCTGGCTTTAACAGGCCCAGTGATGGTGGGCACAGCGACCACCCATTGTCCGTCTCGCATGGCTTTCCGGGTCAGGCTGGTAAAATCGATTCCCTCCAAATTCCGGCAGTGATAATGGATGTAGTTTTCACGGCGAACCTCTCCGTCGCTGGGTACGTCGATGCCTAGTCGCACCTGTTCCAAGACCACCTCGCGGGTCGCTCGGTCCAGCAATTCTTCAGCCTGGGGGTCATGACATTCATTACAATTGTCAAGGGCTTTTGTGGGATCTTTAGCAACGGTGCTTTCTTCCCGGAACCAGTCCGGTATGGGTACGTACTCGGGCTTAGGATAAGCGCCGATAGTGGTAGTCCGAATGGGCATGACAATGGCACTCTCAATCTGATTTAAACAACACAGTTTAGTTTATATGCAAATCCATAATATTTTGCAAGCTATCAAAAAAAATTAGAGGCAACAGCAACATGCCCGGACTTATCCTGACACATTATGATAACAGAAGAGTGAACCAAACACCAAAATCGACCTTGAGATTTTGATAAATGACTAAGAGAAGATCGGTATTTCTCCAACTGCGGGGTTTAGGATACGTTTTGGACGGACAGAAGCGGACCGGTCTTGTGGTTTGCATCCGGCAGAAAGGATTAACCGGGTGTCCGCAAGACCGGCACACTTAAATCCGGCGATTGACAATCACGAGTGCGGGTGTAAAAGTTAGCTAAATCTTTTTTGAGCCTAAGGTCATGCTGTTGTTCTCGTAAAACTGAAGCACGGCCGTGTCATTAAAGGTGCTGCTTTCCTGAAACTGAGTGGCCCGCCACCATTTGGCCTGTAACAGATTCTGTCTGGCTTCCAGATGGTCGGACTCCGAAACGCTCACTATGGGCGTCTTCCATGCAATAGCCTGGTTGCTGACGTTAAAGACGGTGTACCGCATGGGGTGAGAATTACAGGCAGGCGCAATGAAATACGTCACGCCGTTTAATTCTTTATAATTAAGCCCGATATGCCTGTGTCCGGTAATGGCCACCGGCGCGGCGTTCGCATGTTTTGACAGGATAGCCCTGGCTTCGGCAGCATTATCGAGACAAAACCATTGCTTGGGGCCGCCAGCCAGTTCATCGGCGGACCACCTGACGAAATTATGGTGCATAAATATCAGGTTTAATTCATTGGCGTGTTCCGTCAGCTGGATGTCCAGCCATTTAAGTTGTTCATCGGGCAGCACGGCACCCCATTTTTTAGGTTCAAGGGGCAAACAGGCGTCAAGCGCGATGAGTCGCAGGCCCGGCTTTATCTGAAGGGCATAGTACCGCTTGTTGGAATCATCATAACCGTGGCCGTTGAAAAATTTCACAAACTCCTCAATGGTCATGTAGGTGAAACCCTCCCGGCGTTTTTTGGGATTGGCCGGTACATAATCATGATTGCCGGCAAGCACATAATAGGGCACGGTTAGCTGATCCAGATGCTTTTTTATCGCCTGGGCGTTTTCCACTTCACCATCCAAAAGCAAATCGCCGGTTACCATCACAAAGGCAAGGTCTTTTTCCCCGTTCAGATCCGCTACCGTTTTTTTAACACATTCGCTGCTGATGGCGCTCATTTTCATTCCGTTTTTACCCTTGATGTCGAGGTGGGTGTCGGTAATCACGGCAAACCTCACAGGATCAAAAGGCGTACCGGTTGGCGTGGCAAAGGCCTTTGTCCCGAAATTTATGGTCATAGCGGCGCCAAATATAGACATGCCCCCCAGTTTAAGAAATTCTCGTCTTGAAAAATCATTTGCTTTCATTTTTCCCTCCTTAATCTTATGGTAAACAGTGAATAAGAAACAGCCCCTTACCGCGTTGAACAATAGACAGTTTCGTTTCAAATAAAAAGACCCTAGTTTTTCATATTAAAACTGGGGTCTTTGATTTCTGAATTCGTTAAATCCCCTTAACTGAGTGTTGAACTCTTGAGTGGATTCCATTTATGAGTTATGAGATATAACCCAATTAGTAGAAAATCAAGAAAAATCGGATTACAGATATGCCATTATCACAAGTTTAGGAAAATTGGAGATGATTGAGATAATCTGAACCTCGGTTAAATTTGTGATATGCTTTAAAATTAGTTCCAAATTTGACGGATTTTTGACCTAACTGGTCCCAGTCGGAGGTGGTTTTTTTTGAAGATACATATCTTGTGTGATCTACATGTTGAGTTCGGCAATTTCGTGCCGCCAGTTGTCGGCGCCGACGTTGTTGTGTTGGCCGGCGACGTCCATGTCAAGAATCGGGGGCTTCAGTGGATATTTGACCAGAAATTTGAGGTTCCCGTGCTGTATGTTTTGGGCAACCACGAGTTTTACAGGGAAAAGTTCCCTGGACTCATCGATAAGCTTAAAATGGGCGCCGAAGGAACTAATGTCCGTGTCCTCGAAAACGACTCCGTAGAGATCGGAGGGTACCGGTTCTTTGGTTGTACGCTTTGGTCAGATATGGAGCTGCTCGATGACCAGCATGCCTCATCGATCGCCGCTGCCGATACCATGAACGATTACAGGTTGATCCGTCTCAGCAAAACGTATCGGCGGCTTTCGCCGAGTGACACGAAGGCGTGGCACTCCAGGTCTGTCCGGAAATTAAGAGAGTTCCTTGTAAGAGGAGACCCGGAGCGTACAATTGTGGTGACGCATCACGCTCCTTCCATCCAATCAATCGTTGATCGGTACAGGGCGGACCCTGTGAGCGCCGCGTTCGCCTCCAACATGGACGACTTCATATTGGAACACCAACCGCGCCTATGGATTCATGGCCACACCCACGAAAGCTTTGATTACGAAATAGGTAAGACGAGGGTGGTGTGTAACCCGCGGGGCTACGCCTCAACCGAAGAAAACAAGGGGTTCAGGCCGGATTACACATTAGTGGTATGAAAAACTTCGGTATCATATAAAGGCAGAGACAATAATGTTTACAGATATGGTATGAATATCACGAAAAAATCAGGTACTTAAAAGTTTGACATACATAGCACAAGAATTGGCCTCAATCCGGCGACTACTACATCTTGTGGTGCCTCTTATGCTTTGTTTTGGTATTGTTCGGCAATCTTCATGATAAGTCGCCACTAAGCAACTTTTCATTTTTTTGAGAGCAATGCTTAGATTCTTTGGGTGACAACATCTACACTTATTTTGTGTTTATTCATATAATCTGTTACTGTTTTAGTCATTTCATCGCCATTTTTATATATAATCGGAGAAACTTGAGTGTAATATTTACCGTACCTAAAACGAAATGAACGGATAATTTCATCTTTTATGACAACTTGATAAAGTGACTCAGAAATCTTAATCTTTAATGGCTTGAAGAATCTTTTGAATATAATAATGTAACCATTTTCAATCTCTATTCTTTTCCATTCAATTAATGGTTTGGAACATGCTATGAAAACCAATAAGAACAAAATAGCAAAGAACAGATGCACCAATGAACCGGAGCTTTCCCAACTGGAAAAAAGCTTCAAGCTGAAAAAACATGATGTAATTGTTATAAGGATAAGTTTTCCTGGGAAATGTGGATGATATATTTCTTTCATTGTCGTATTTCTTGTATTATCTACTTACAACGTAAATTTATATTTTTCTATGTACCGAACGTTTGAGATCACTTGCCCGCCATGCATCTACCGCTAAAGATGGTTGGATGTGGGACAGCTGAATTACCACAAAAATCGGATGCGAGTTGCGGGTCAAGTGAATTGACTGGTTCTGTTGATTTTTTACCCGTACCGTGGATCCTTGCAATTATTACTCTCATTGAATTCTACTTTTGTAATTTCTTTTCCCCATATTTTGTTTCCTGCCCGCTTTGGGTTTTCTAAAAAGAATTGATTCCGTTCCAAAAAGTACCGATCAATTGAGGACTTACATTCTTCAATAGAGGCGTAGTCGCTGTTGTGAATAATAGCTTTTGCCATTCCACTAAAAATAGATTCAATAACATTGAGAAATTGAGCACTAGCAGGCAAAGGTGCAAGCGCTACGAATGGGGTCATGTGTGTTGATCGATAGCTTTCTCCATTAACTTCGTCAACTTTCTTATATAGTTTTTTTGATGCATGCCAAGATGCGGCATCCCATGAAAAGAAAATTCGTTCTTCTTCTTTGTATTTTTCTAACAGTATTTCAAGTAGCTTTATCATTTCGTCAGTATTCTTTTTTGCTGAATAAAAATGAGTTACTTGGTTGGTGGATAATTCAAG
>JAIVWA010000414.1:0-4761 GCA_049190255.1 Gammaproteobacteria bacterium
GCCGGATTTTCTCGCGGTCCAATACGCAAGGTCCCCAGATCGGCACTAAAGAGGCCGATGTTGCGAACGTTGACTGCAAAGTCGGTGAGGCCTGCATCTGCAGCAAGTTTTGGGATAATTTTGGATTCCAAATAGAAGGGCAGGTAAAAATAAGCTCCGGTCAACAGACAGGCCAGCAGCACGCTGAGCAAAAGGAGAAGGCCCCCGGTAATGGCTATTTTACGTTTTAACGACATGCTTGCTTAGACCTAGGTTTAGGTTAGAAGGTGTGTTTGGAGGAAACAGCTTCAAACTCTTTGCAGAAATGAACCGCGCGTCATGCCGGCGCCGACGGAATCGTTATCAATCTTTCGGTATGTAATCCACGTTGGGTTGATCTTTTAGATCCGAGTCTGAAGAGATGATTGTACATTTATGGGCCCGTGCTGCTGCGACAATGATTGCGTCCGCCATGGCCAGACTTTCCTGCAAAGCTATATCCGCCGCAGCAAGAGCAAGGGTTTCGTCAAGCGGGATTACGGTTGAAATTTTCATATACCCGACAGCGAGCAGTGCCTTTTCTTCGCCAACCTCTCTTTTTAGAACCTTATAAACCTCATAAACAATTATTGCAGGCACCAGAAGGTTATCCTGATCAGCAAGATACTTTTGATATGCGTCGGCCAGCTTGCCATCGGTAAACCATTCCAACCAGCCGCAGGAGTCAACAATAACCATCAGAAGCGATCCTTGTTTTCCCGGTAATCATCTGTGTTGGCGCCTGCCGCAATGCCCCTCAACTCCTCAAGCGAAGCTTGGGGAATGAGAATGAGCATCCTGTCTTTTTCTATGACCGTCAGCTTCTGTTTGGGCTTCAGGTTAAGATGTTCTCTGGCCGGCTTTGGAATTACCACCTGATATTTGCTCGAAATAGTCGTTTGCATCGAATTCTCCTTATTGTGAATCGATACGATTATGGTAAGATATTCATTGTTGACTGTCAAGCCCTAGGTCTAAACTGGCCGCTTTTCAGGTATAGTCAAATCAATCGATTTGACAGCCGGTTTTCACCAAATCGCATGGGAAGTTTAATTGCCATGAGACTGAATACAAAGGCGCTGCCGAAGGAACCAACAATCCACAGCCAGATTGCCGGCGACAGGGCCTTTCCTCGAATATCGGCCATGAAAAGATGATAAACCGGCCCGGCTTCGAGTAAAATAATCAGGCCGATGTATCCGACGCATACGATCATAAAAGCCAGTCCACCGAAGCTGGTAACCGTCTGGGTCGGGTTTTCGGCTTTAAAATCGGGATAGGCAGCTCCAAAACCAATACCCAGGGCGACAATTCCGGGAACGAGAAAAAAGACGGTAACTGTGGACAGCGCCATCATAAAGGGGCTAACGGACAGCATGAGGTTGGTGACGATAATCAGGGCCTCTGTAAGTATCAGTAATGGGAAATAATATATAAAAAACTTTATCCACAAAAAGGCCCTCACAGACAGGGGCGATGATTTGACCAGCCAGAACGCTTCCCTTTCCATGCTGACGGCCGGATAAGCGAAACGGGCGCATATGGCCGTGAGCACAAACAGTGCCAGTCCCATGTTTAGAAACGAAAATAGATTTTGCAAATAGACGGTTTTGATCGGTGTTTTATCAAGGGGCAGCACTTTGAAATTGTAAACATATATCACCACCAGGGCCGCGATCAAAAAAAGTTGAGACCACTGGGTTTGATCCCGCAGGAAGGTCTTGATTTCTTTTACCGTGAAGGATTTTACCGGTCCGGGTAAAAAATCGAAGAATCGCCAGGCGGTGGCATTTCTCTTAAACAGCCGTGCCGAAGCCGTTTGGGTTTTAGAAAAGCCTTTAAAATAAGTTGCTTCGGCGATCATAATCAGCATAAACGCGATTGCCGCTGCGAAGCTCCAGGCGAGGGCGGTGTGAAACAACCCGGTTTTAAATGCGCCGGTAAGTCCGGCCACAATGCTGTCATAGGCCCATGTGCTGGGAAGAACCGGTGATTGGGGTGTCTGCAGGGAACTGATATAAACCATGACCGTGTCGAATACTTCGGGGTCTACCAGCAGTTCCGGGCGCGATAAACGAATGGCCAGATAAATCACCACAAAGAACAAGATGCCCAGGAAAATAAAAATACTTTTCAGACGATTTGCCGGCATGATGATAACGGCCACCATGACCAGTATGGTGCTGATGGCCGAAGCATTAATGACCATCGGGACCAGTGCCAAGATGGTGTTGGCATAATAAAATACACCGGTCTGATAAACGATTCCGTAGGCTAAAAAAACCGGCAGCGTAAAAATTACCACCATCCAGGCGCTTTCAACCGTGCTGTCTATCCAGCGCGAAATAAAAATTTTGTAGCTGGCAACCGGCATGGCATGCACCAGCTGTAAATCCCGTGAAAGATACAGTTTGGACAGGGAAGTCAGGATGTTGCTGAAAATCAAAAGGGCGAATGAAACGATCAATATCATCGAAAGCAGTTTGTAGCCCAGAATGTTACCGATTTCCTCGACGCCCCTAAAGTAAGTTAAAACGCGCAGAGAGACGGCGAATATTCCTATCCAGAAAAGCAGGCCGATGCTTCCGAATAAAAACAGCTTGAGGAGACCGCCGCGGGCGTTTTTTTTGAGGCTGCGGTTCGTAAGCGTCCACACTCTGGGTTTTAGAAGGGTCAGAATTTCATTCATTTGGGATTTTAGATTTCGGATTTTGGATTTGTAAGTCTAAATAATTTATTAGATTAACCAAGATTCTTGATACTTGATGCTCGATACTCGATAAATGCAATTCCGCAGGATCAGAATTTCTGTCCTTCATCGAGTATCGAGAATCGAATATCGAGAGACGAGTCCCAGTATCATGTCGTAACAGCAACTATACCAGCGGTGACAAAAGAGACAAGCAGCCAGCTACCAGAAACCAGCCTCCAGCGGCCAGCGACCAGAGATTCCCCTTGATAAAGTGAGATTTATTCCTTAGATTACCAAACATGGGACATGTCTTTGATTTTAATGAAGCTAAAAGCTATGAGCAATGGTTCAGCAGACCGCAGAACAAGGCCGCCTTTGATCTGGAAACGCAGTTGATGCGGGATTTGCTTCAACCCATGCGCGGTGAATTAGTTCTGGATATCGGATGCGGGGCCGGGGCCTGTTTGGCTGCCTTCCTTGAGATGGGTCTGCAGGTCACCGGCCTGGATCCCTCAACCTATATGCTGGATATTTCATTGGGAAAAATGCGGGACCGCGTTGACCTGTATCGAGGTTTCGCCGAAGACCTGCCCTTTGATGACAATTCGTTTAACTACTCCTGTCTTTTTACGACCCTGGAATTTGTGGATGATCCCACCAAGGCGCTGCAAGAGGCCTTTCGGGTTACCAAAGATCGTGTCTTTATCGGTGTGTTCAACCGTTATGCCCTTAAAGGAATTCTGCGGCGGGTCAAAGGAATTTTTACACCCACCATATTTAATCATGCTCAATTTTTTAGCGTCTGGGAGCTGAAGCAAATGATCCGGTCGATTATCGGTCATGTGCCGGTGTCCTGGCGCACCGTTTGCCAGCTGCCGGTACCATCGGGAAAGTTCGTCTCCAATCTGGAGCAATCAAAGATTATTCAGCGCTGCCCGTTTGGCGCTTTCGCCGGGATGGTGGTGGTCCTGGTGCCCCGGTTTAAAACCCGGCCGCTGACCGCACCGTATCAGGCTAAGGATCCCAGCGGCGCCGCCACGGGTTAATTATCACACTATTTTCATCTTACTAATCAACAAAGAGGAATGGAGATTTTCCTCATCTCCTTGGTCTAGTTCCAAATTCGAAATCAGAATATCGAAATTCGAAACAAATCCGAAATTCTAATGTCAAAATGACCCAAACAAAGAAATAGAGCAACCAGCGCTTAACTATTAGCAGTCCATCTGTGCGTTTTGAACATTGGATTTTCGGTCATTGGAATTTGTTTCGGATTTCGAGTTTCGGATTTCGAGTTTTTTGCGACTTTAACACACAGTATATGTATCAATTTGAAAATTTCATTGCATCTCGCATTTCGGATGGAGAGCTATCATGAAAGCTTATCTCTGGGAACCATTGGAGGACAACAAAGTCAAATGCAACCTCTGCAGTCATCGCTGCGTGATCAAGGACGGCCGCCGCGGACTATGCGCGGTACGCGAAAACCGGGACGGTACCCTCGAGACCCTTGTTTACGGCAATCTCGTTGCCCGGCACATAGATCCCATTGAAAAAAAGCCCCTGTTTCATTTTCTGCCCGACACCCTATCTTACTCCATTGCCACGGTGGGCTGCAATTTTCGCTGCCGTTTCTGCCAGAATGCCGACATCGCCCAGATGCCCACCGATCATCAGGGAACGATTATGGGGAGCAGCAGCACACCCCGGGAAGTGGTTGAGGCAGCTGAGCAGGGCGGTTGCAGGAGCATTTCTTACACCTATACCGAGCCCACGGTTTTTTTCGAATTTGCCTATGAGACCGCCCGGCTGGCCCATGAAAGAGGGTTGCGCAATGTATTTGTCACCAACGGCTATATGACCGCTGAAGCCCTGGAGATGATCAGCCCCTATCTGGATGCCGCCAATGTCGACCTGAAGGCCTTTAGCGACAAATATTACAAAGAACTTTGCAGCGCCCGACTCAAACCTGTGCAGGCGACCTTGAAACTGATGAAAACCCTTGGTATTTTTGTCGAAGTGACCACTTTGATCGTGCCGGATTTAAATGA
>JAIVWA010000415.1:0-4759 GCA_049190255.1 Gammaproteobacteria bacterium
ACCGCGGACCGGCTATCGCCGGAGCAAAACAAATAGATGCCCGCACTATAGAGGTAAGAATTGAGCATCGTGGCGGTACGGATTTTAGCCCGATTTCGGAAATGACGGGATGGGAAGTACGTGCGGGCGATACATCTGTGCCGCTCACGAAGGTTTTTCGACATGACCCGCAGACGATTCGAATTATCCTGGAGCGACCATTGGCCCAAAAAACAATGATTCGCTACTTATACGGCGCAATGCCGGATGCAACCCGCCCGGTGGTAGACAATTCCGCGATGTCTCTGCCCCTCGAGGAGGGGCAATCGGAGGTCAATTAGAAGCTATCTCAAAAATATTGACATTGGGCATACCAAAGATTATACTTTATTTATTACGAGGAGGTATACCAATGCCAAATATTAAAACCGCAATATCTATCGAAAAACCAATATTTGATCAGGTGAATGATCTTGCCAAAAATTTGAATATTTCGCGGAGTCGCCTATTCGTTTTAGCAGCTCAGGAGTTTATACAGCGTCATGCCAACATGGAACTTCTTCAAGCTATCAATGAAGCATATGATGATCTGCCTGATCTCGACACAAAAATTGTTGAAAAAATGCGTCCCCGACATTTGAAAATGGTAAAAAACCAATGGTAATCAATCAAGGCGACGTATATTGGATAGATTTCGACGAACCCTCCGGATCAGAACCTGGTTATCGACACCCGCATGTTGTAATACAAAACAATATTTTTAATCGTAGTCGGATTAACACGGTTGTCGTATGTTCGCTAACTTCAAATCTCAAAAGATCAAAATCACCAGGCAATGTCACTCTCAAAAAAGGCGAAGCTGATTTACCCAAGAAAAGCGTTGTAAACATATCTCAAATCTTCACTGTAAATAAAAGCGATCTTTCAGAAAAAATCGGAACACTTTCTAATCAACGAATTGCTCAAATTATAGAAGGTATCCGGCTTCTCACAGAACCAAGAGAAATAGATTGAGGGGAAGTTACCCAACAACCCAGTGGTTGTGGACTTTGGTAATGGACTTCAGACCAAGGTGAACGCTTGGCAATTGAGGATTAATGCCAAAAAAAGCCACGCTTTTGGGGCTTAAACGGATTTTATCCCGGTTGTTGAAGCTAATTCTAAACCATTTTCCTGAGTTCTTTCTTTAATACCTTCCCCACAAGCGACTTCGGCAAACCGTCGACGAATTTCACCTGTGATGGCGCTTTGAATGGCGTTATCTTAGACTTAGCAAACTCCATCAGACCGTCCTCATCGAGTTCCTGGCCGGGTGCCCGGACGATAAAGGCCATGATTTCTTCACCGTACTTTTCATCCGGAATCCCGATGATCGCAATCTCACTGACGGCCGGATGTTCTTCCAGGTAGCCCTCGATCTCGCTGGGGTAGATGTTGTACCCTCCCTTGATGATCATGTCCTTGAACCGATCCGTAATAAAAAGGCTGCCCTCTTCATCGAGATACCCCACATCGCCGGTGTGAAGCCAGCCGCCGCGCAATGTTTCGGCGGTTTCCTCAGGGCTTTTATAATATCCCAGCATGACATTGGGGCCCTTGACCACGACTTCGCCCTGTTCCTCCGCAGGCACTTCCTTATCTTCCGCATTAAAAATTTTCACTTCCACTCCGGGTATGGGTATACCGGTAGATCCTTTTTTAATCGGTATGCTGGGCCGGCAGAGCGCTACAGCAGGAGAAGCTTCAGTAAGACCGTATCCTTCGTACATCTTGCAGTCGAACTTGGTGGTAAATGTTCTATATAGCTCTTCGGTAACCGGCGCGGCGCTGATGGTGCAGCGTTCCAGAGAGCTGGTATCGAACTTGTCGCCCGCTGGATGGTTAACTAAAATTTGATACATGGTCGGTACCCCGATAAACTGGGTCACACGGTACTTTTCAATCAACCGGAATACCTCTTCCGGATCAAACCAGCGCATAAGGACCCCAAAGGACTCTTTAAACCGTGAAAGGTTACCGGAATTCATCACCACCACGCCAAATGAATGGGCCAGCGGAAGACAAATAAGGGTAATATCGCCTTTAGCGGCCTCGTTGGCCTTCCAGGTGGCCAGGGCATTCTGATAAAGGTTGTTGTGGGAGAGCATCACCCCTTTGGGTCGGCCGGTGGTCCCGGAAGTATAGATCATCAGGGCAACATCATCTTCATTCATCTCTTCGGTCAGTTGCAACGGCGGATGTTTTTCGATCAGTCCGTGGAAATCCACCTGATCCCCCTGATCTTCTCCCCCTAAAACGATGATATGTTTGATATGATCGATTCCCTTGCGGGCATTTTCGATTTTTTCAAGAAGATCCACGCTGGTAATCACCGCTTTGGCATCGGAGTGATCCAGGATGTAGCGGGTCTCTTCCTCTCCCAGCAGAAACATGATGGGTACGATCACCGCCCCGAGGCGCCAGATAGCACCGAAACAGGCAAAAACCTCGGGCGAATTGGAAAGGGAAACGACCACATGGTCGCCCCGGCCGATACCAAGCGATTTTAACCCGGCAGCCAGTTTGCGGCTCATCTCGTTTAACCGCGACGACGTAAATTCCTGGCCTTCAAATACATAGGCCAGGGTGTCACCGAATTTTTCGAGTCGTTCATCACCTACATTAACCAGATTCATGCGGACCCCCTTTCATCTGCGGCTAATGGATGGGAAGTGCTATAAACGGCTTTTATCTTAAATCCGTTACGTGTTAACAAGGACTAATTTTTAAAAGCAACACCATAAAAGAACTGGAATGCTGGAATAGTGGAATCATGGGTTCTGGACTCCGTCCCGTAAATAACTGCGCCCCGGAGAGTAAAGCCAATGGCTCGGAGAGAAAAATGGAATATTGGGTATGAAAAGCGGTCCGCAGGCGGATTAATTTCTGATCAGCGCCATCTATATAAAAATAGATCTCATTCCGCCAAACCCAGTATTCCAACATTCCATTATTCCAGTACCCCATGGCATTCGATTACGGCAATCCTGCCGGGGGGGGGACTGACCTGGCCCAGAGCACCAGGTTTTCAATGTTAGAATAAAGCCTATACCGCATTGAATCGACCGCAGTCAAATCAATATTTAACTTACAATCGGAAGGTTTTTTGCTTGACCATCTATTCCCTTGTCTTTATATTGCGGTATCCATTTCAAATGAATATTGAAAATTGAAGAATGAATAATTATTGGGGTGAAGCCCTTAACCTGAAAGGAGTAGAACATGCGAATTGCCAAAGGTTTAATCATCATTGGACTGTGTTTAATTGTGGCCTCCGGCCTGGCCTTTGCCGGGGATAAAAAGCTGAAAGCCGGTTTTATTTACGTGGGTCCGGTGGGTGACTACGGGTGGTCCCATGCCCATGACATGGGCCGTAAATTCGCCGAATCAAAACTCCCCTGGCTGGAAACGATCTATATCGAATCGGTGGCCGAATCAGACTCGGCCCGTATTATCGACCGCTTCATTCAGGGTGAAAAAGTTGATGTCGTTTTTACCACCAGCTTCGGCTATATGGCAGACACCCTCAAAGCCGGAAAGAAGTACCCCGACAAAAAATTCATGCACTGTTCCGGGTTCAAACAGTTGCCCAATGTCGGCACCTATTTCGCCGACCTGTATCAGACCTACTATCTCAATGGCTTAATGGCCGGCGCTATGACGAAAACCAATAAAATCGGCTATGTCGCCGCCTTTCCGATTCCCGAGCTGATCCGCCATATCGATGCCTTCGCCCTGGGGATAAAAGCCACCAATCCCAAGGCGGAAGTTCACGTCAAATGGATTTATGCCTGGTACGGTCCGGACAAGGCCCGGGAAGCCTCAGAAGCCCTGATTGCCGAAGGTTGTGATGCCCTGGCATTTACCGAAGACACACCGGCCGTCATCGAAGTCGGCCAGGAGCACACCGAAAAGGGCCGGCAGATTTACACCTTCAGCCACTACAGCCCGATGCAGCCATACGGCAAGGACTCCGTTGTTTCGGGGCAGCTGGTGGATTGGGGCGTGATGTATGTCAAAATTTTACAGGATATTTATAACGGCACCTGGAAAAATAACGACGAATGGTGGCTGATTGCTGAAAAAGCAGCCATTCTCGGCGGCAGCTTTGAAAACATTATCAACCCCAAATTTGTGGCTGAATTAAAAATGAAAATGGTGGACACGCCCGATTTCGGAAAAATCTCCGCTTACGACCTGGTTGTTAAGCGTTATGAGCAGATGAAAAAAGGTCCGGATGTATTTGATCCGTTTTCCGGTCCGATTAAAGACAATACCGGAAAACTCAAGATCAAAGAAGGTCAGAGAGCATCCAAAGGCGACCTGCTGAGCATTCGATATTACGTAGATAATATCGCCGGCAGCATTCCGAAATAACTTGTGAATTGGTAGTTGCACCGCTTTTAAAAAAATAAGTTCCGAAATTCAGAAGGATGGTATAAGTGGTTGTAGGAAAAAACGTTCGAATAACGGAACGTTTTTTAACAACCGCTATATGTGAAAACGGGGAGCTCGCATTTCTGCAGCTCCCCGTTAGTTTTACGGCCATAGTTAAGGTGCCAGCGCCCTTAACGCCGACCGCAACCCATAACGCGTAGCCAAGATTAGTTGAATAGTTGATAAGTTAAATAGTTGATTAGGTTAAAGGATTTCAGCCTATTTGACTAACCGACCCCCTGAAATCAACTCAATCAACTTAATTACTCCGCCCTGAAAAATAGCCATAAAAGGGTTGGGTAGT
>JAIVWA010000416.1:0-4750 GCA_049190255.1 Gammaproteobacteria bacterium
TATAATGTGAGATATGGGCGTTAGGCAAAGACCAGGTGTATAAGGCCTCGCCCATTTCTCCCATTTCATAACGCTCTTCAGTTACTTAATTCTGAAATTTTTGCCCTCCAGAGGCGAATCTACGACATTTGGTGTCAAAAAAATTGGATTGAAATATTTTCACCGTCTTCAAATGATTGAATATTGACTATTTAGAGTCCGCCTCCAGCAGATCAATTATTTTCGGTTTAATGAATTTTATTTTAAGGGGGTAAAAAAGTGTACGACAAATTAAACAAAGCAGAAAAAATAATATTTGACGTATTAGCCGTCGGACTGGTCCTTTTTTACTCCTACTCTGCAGTGGTGAAACCGGCGGCTACCCAGTATCACCGGGGAATTTACGTGATCATCACCTATGTCCTGGTGTTTTTGGCATATCAATCCAAATCCAAGAAATGGCCGGGTTTGAACCCTATTCTGCGGGCAACCGATTACCTGTTGATCCTGCTTTCAGTCTTTACCATCGGATACTGGATGCTTAATTTTGAAGCCATCAACTACCGCACCGGAATTGAAACACCATTTGACATGGCCGTTGCGATGGTCGGGGTTCTCATCGGCATTGAACTGGCCCGGCGGGTGGTCGGCAATATTTTTGTGGTGATCGGTGTCTTGATGCTCAGTTACGGGGTGTACGGGGCGTACTTTCCAGAGATTATTTCCCATGCCGGTGACTCATTCCCCGAACTGTGCACCAGCATCTTTTATAAAAGCGATGGTGTCTTCGGCATCATGGCCAATGTTCTGGCCACTTACGTGATTCTTTTTGTTCTTTTTGGCGCCTTTTTGGAAAAATGCGGCGCTCAGCGATTTTTTATAGACTGGCCCCTGGCGGCTGTGGGTCATAAAATTGGCGGACCCGCTAAGGTGTCTGTCATCGCCAGCGGCCTTTTTGGCTCCATCTCAGGCAGTGCCATCGCCAATACGGTGTCCACCGGCGCGTTTACCATTCCCATGATGAAAAAGGCCGGGTTCAAGCCCCATATTGCCGGCGGCATTGAACCGGCCGCGTCCATCGGCGGGATGTTTATGCCGCCGATTATGGGCGCCGGCGGATTCATCATGGCGGAACTGACCGGTGTGCCCTACTCCAGAATTATGCTGGTGGCCATATTTCCGGCCATTATGTACTTTTTCAGCGTCTTTGTTATGGTCCATTATGAAGCTAAAAAGCACAATATCGTGGGTGAAAAATCCGAACACAGCGCCATGGAGATCCTGAAAAAGCAATGGGTTTATATCTTGCCGCTGGTGGTCATAACGATTTTTATGCTTAACGGCTATTCCCCGGGATTTTCCGCGATTTTAGGACTTGCAACCTGTATCGCCGTCAGCTTTAAGCTAAAGGAAACCCGGATTGATCTCGGCCTGGCTGTGATCATGGTGTTTGTACTCCTGGGATCATTTCTCAACAAGGCTGTGGGCAGTACCCTTATTTCTGCCAACGGTTCGCTTGTTCTGGGTATTATTGGCTACTTAATTGTTGTCGGTTTCCGAAAAAACAGACGCGAGAACGTGGGATTTGAGCTGAAACAATTTGTGGCAGCGGCCAGGTCCGGCACGGAAAGCAGTCTTAAAATCGGCGCCACCGTGGGCGTTATCGGCATTATCATCGGCGTGCTGACCTTTAGCGGGCTGGTACTGACCTTTGCAGATATTGTTATCGAACTTGCCGGCGGGTCGCTGGTGATGACCATTTTTTTAATCGCCCTGGCTTCCCTGGTCCTCGGCATGGGAGTTCCGGTTACCGCTGCGTATCTTGTCACCGCCGTGGTGGCCGTTCCGGCCTTAACCCATCTGGGTGTTAACGAAATCGCCGCCCACATGATTGTTTACTGGTTGTCCCAGGACTCCAATATCACGCCGCCGGTCTGCATTGCCGCCTTTGCCGGGGCGACCATTGCCAAAGCCAATATGTGGCGAACCGCCTTTTCAGCCTTTAAATTTGCCAAGTTCCTGTACCTGGGACCGTTTTTATTCGGTTACGTCCCGGGCTTTTCTTTGGACGGAAGCGCCATGGATATCATCAAGGCTTTCGTACTGATTATATTGGGAACCTGGGCATATTCCTGGATCTTAAGCGGCATTTGGATTGGTCAGTTGAAAAATGTTTTTAGAAAAGCACCGGCTAATTAATCCGCCTTGAAAAATAGCACATCCAGATTTACAAATTGTTCTTTAATGAGGTTTGAAAAATGGATCTTCCAAAAGTAGACGTAAAAAAAATACTCTATGCAACCGATCTGTCTGAAAATGCACGCTATGCATTTGCCTACGCAGTCAGCCTGGCCGATCTTTATAACGCTGCCATCACCTTTATTCATGTATTGCCTGAAGTTCGGAGTCGTTTAGACAAAAGTATCATTGGTTACATCAGTGAAGAGCGATGGGAAGCAATAAAATCACAGAATGTTGAGGAAGCCAAGGAAGCGATCATCGGAAAAAGACGCGACCACCTGGCCATCAGGGATGCATTGCATCAATTCAGTGAAGATGCAAAGGAAGGCCGGGAAGGCGAGGGGTTTGTCACCGATGACATTATTGTCGTCCAGGGCAATCCGGTGGCGGAGATTTTAAAATACTCCGAAGAAAAAAACTGCGATCTGATCGTGATGGGGACCCACGGACAAGGAACCCTGGCGGATGCCATGATGGGGAGCACGGCGCGGCGGGTGTTGCGGCGATCCCCAAAGCCTGTTCTGGTGGTTCGGCTGCCTGAGGAGGAAAGTTAATAAGCTGAACATCGAACATCGAACGTCCAACGTCGAACATCGAATAATGTTTACACCAACCCATCGCACGATGCATGGCAGGCGGGTGTTCATCTTTTCAGTGTTCGATGTTCACTTCCTCTTCCGCAAGAGAAGAATCCGGCACAACCTCTATTAATTTAACGTGATACCGATTTTTTAGATTTTTGATATTTGAATTGTTTAATCCCCGCATTTTCGAGATGCTGCCTGGATTTACAAAGATGGTAAGCGTGTCTTTTACGAATCCGGCCGATTCGATTGCCGCCAGGGCTTTATCCCAAAAGATTTCAGAATAGACCAGGTGTCCGAAGGCCGGATGATAAGGGCCCGCCAGAACTGTTGATCCGTCCTCAAGATCCTCGGAGGCCTGCAGCCCCATCCGGATGACGTCAATGCCTTCCTGCTTGAATAACAGATAGATTTTTTTTACCAGGGTAACGGCATCTTCCAGGGACAGGGGCACATACTTCCCTTTTTTAAACCATTGTGCCAGACGGCTGTTTTCAACCACCACCGTTGGATAGATGCGAACGAAATCCGGGTCCAAATCAGCGATTTTGCGGGCGGTGGTCAGCGCTCGGGCCTCACTGTCTCCGGGCAAGCCCACCATCATTTGCAATCCGATGTCCAGCTGCCGCTCTTTAAGAGCTTCAACCGCCCGGATGGTATCTGAAGCACTGTGCCCCCGCCCGGCCAGCGCCAGCACCTGATCATCCATGGATTGCACCCCGAGTTCAACCGTTGCGACCGGATAATTTTCAAGAATATCCAGACGCCGGGTGTCGATGGTGTCGGGACGCGTGGAAAACCGGATACCGTCCACGAGCCCCTGGCTGACAAACTCACCGGCCAGCTCAAGCCAGGATTTAATTTCTTCTGGTTTCAGCCCCAGAAAATTACCGCCGAAAAAAGCAATTTGTACGGGTTTGCGGTTTTCTTTTGAAGGGGAACAACATATGGGGGTCTCCGTATTGGGGTCAAACCAAAGTAAGGAATTCAAAATACCGATATATTAAATCACTAATCAAGATTTGACACCATGGTTTCTGACACCATGGTTTCATGAGAGAACTTCAGGTGCTTAGACGTCTGGCGTTGGGGCATACCAATCGCGAAATTGCCAAGGCCTACCACATCAGTATCAAAACTGTTGACACTTACCGGTCACGGCTGTTAAAGAAACTTAACCTGCGAAACAATGCCGAGCTGTCACGCTTTGCCATTCAGAACCGGCTTATTGAGCCCTGATTCAGACCGCTGAAGGTCACATTTAGATTGGCATTTTCTTCTTTGCCGGCAACTCTCATTTTTTGTTCATATAACATTTTAAACTCCACCATTCCACTATCCCAGTATCCCATCAGAGGGATAAGCTTTACTGATTGGGGAAATATATGCTAACCAAATGATTTCACTATAATTATTTTTCATTGTAAGAAAAAATCCGACAACAAAATCAGAAATAGTCCCATTGACAGTGGTTGTCTCCTTTTATATTAATGTAATCTACCTTTGTTGTTTTATCCGCTGTTTTGCCATGAAAAACGGAGGGTGACCCATGAGATTCAAGATGAAACAAGCAGGCAGTTTTTTTCTTATTGTCCTTTTCGCAGGAATTTTTTCCGCACCCGGCATTGGTGCAGCATCTGAACCGGTTATCATCGGGATTCCGCACTGGGAAAAGTTTTCCTATGCGACAATGATGAAAAATTCCTTTGAAATGGCCTTGGAGGTTATCAACAGGGAAGGGGGCATCAAGGGCCGTCCGTTGAAACTTGTCTATGCCGATGACCAGGGAAAGCGGGATGCAGGGGAAAAAATCGTCAAGGAACTGGTTAAAAGAGCCGGGGCGGTTATGATGGTCGGCGGATATGCCAGCAGCAACACGGTATATACAGCCAGGATGGCCAATAAACTCGACATTCCTTTTTTGGTCTGCACAGCTGCCGATGATC
>JAIVWA010000417.1:0-3190 GCA_049190255.1 Gammaproteobacteria bacterium
AGGAGGTAAGTCATAATGTCTGGCGGCTTGTTTGAAAAGGCCTCTTTTCGTATCGCCGGTGATCGCGGACTTTTGGTGGAATACGGCGATTCAATCGATCCGGCAGTAAATACCAAAGTCAGATCCATGGCCATTGTCATAGGCCAGGACTCACCCGAAGGGGTGATAGAGACCATTCCCACCTATCGATCACTGCTCCTGGTTTATGATCCCGCCATCACGAATCCCGCCAAGCTTAAAGAAGAGCTAAAAACATTGGAGGCAGGGCTTGCGGAAATAACGATCCCGCCTCCGGACACGGTAGATATCCCCGTCTGCTACGGGGGAGATTTCGGACCGGATATAGAATATGTGGTCGAGGTTCACGACCTGACTGTGAAGGAGATCATTCAACTTCATTGTGAGCCGGAATATTTGATCTATATGGTCGGCTTCACTCCGGGCTTTCCTTTTCTTGGCGGACTTTCCGAAAAGCTTTACACCCCAAGGCTGGAGACACCGCGAACATTAGTACCGGAAGGATCCGTGGGGATTGCCAATAATCAAACCGGTATTTACCCCGTCGCCAGTCCGGGAGGTTGGCAACTAATTGGCCGGACGCCGATCAAATTGTTTGCCCCCGGGCGTTCCAATCCGTTTCTTTACCAGGCTGGAGACCGAATTAAATTCAGACCGATTTCCCCGCAAGAATACTCCCGACTGGCTGCAGAGGAGGAGAAATAATGGATGTGTTTTCGGTATTGATCCCCGGTGCTTATACAACCGTCCAGGATGCGGGGCGTTATGGCTATCAGCAAATGGGTATCCCGGTATCGGGCGTCCTGGACTATTTTGCTTTCCGTGCCGCCAACCTGCTGGTAGGCAATCCCGAGAATTCTGCCGTTTTGGAAATAACCATCATGGGACCCCGCCTTGAAATATTGATGGATACCGATCTGTCCGTTGCCGGAGCCGAAATGGCAATTACCTTAAATGATCAACCGGTAGAAAGTTGGAAATCATTAAGGACCCGGCCGGGGGATATTCTTGAGATTCAACAGGTAAAAAGCGGCTGCCGGGCTTACCTGGCAGTCAGCGGCGGAATCGAGGTCCCGGCCGTAATGGGAAGCCGTTCCACCTATGTCGGGGGAAAACTGGGCGGATACAAAGGTCGCCCGCTGAAAGAAGGGGATACCATTCAAAGCGGTGATGTTAAACTCCTGGACAAGCCGCGGCAAATGCCACATGAAATGATACCTGAATATCCTTCAGAGATTCTCATCCGTGCCATCCCCGGCCCCCAGGACAACTTTTTCAAGGAAGGTCTGGAAGTTCTTTTTCAATCGGATTTCATGGTCAGTGCCAAAGCCGACCGCATGGGATATAGACTCCAGGGACCTAAAATAAAGGTTCGAGAGGCAATGCCCAAAAGTATCATATCAGAACCCAGTATGCCGGGAGGGGTTCAAGTTCCGGCCGACGAACAGCCAATTATTCTGCTGGTTGAGCAAACGGTGGGAGGCTATACCAAAATAGTGACCGTTATTTCCACCGATCTTCCCAAAGTTGCACAGGCAACACCCGGAGATACCATCCGTTTTGAGAATGTTACCCTGGAAAAGGCCCATTCATTATATCAGGAGCAGCAGAAACTTCTTCTGGATCTGGAAAAAAAACTAGCAAGTTGACAAAGATAAGGGTAAGTCCAAAATTCGTTTGCCGGTTGGCCCGTAGACCCGTTTGCCGGTTGGCCCGTTACCCGTTGGCCCGGGCTCAACCGGCTCAACCGGCTCAACCGGCTCAACCGGCTCAACCGGCTCAACCGGCTAACGGGCATACGGGCAAACCAAAGATGGAAACTTCTACTATTTTAGCACAATTAAATTTCATGCTTCTAGTTAATTCAATGTGAGAAAGGACAAACAATGGAAGTCGTAAAACCCGTTAAACGCAACGTGCTATTGAACCCCGGGCCGGCAACGACTACGGATACGGTTAAATACGCCCAGGTGGTTCCGGATATCTGTCCCCGGGAAACCGAATTTGTTGAAATCATGGACGAGGTTCGCAAGGAATTGCTGAACGTCGTCCACGGCGATCCGGATAAGTACACAGCGGTTCTGTTTACCGGTTCCGGAACCATTATTCAGGATGTACTCATAAATTCGTTGGTTCCGGAAGGCAAAAAGATTTGTGTTGTCAACAATGGGGCCTATTCCAGCCGGATGGTGGAGATTGCCGAATATTATCACATCCCCTGCGTCAACCTGGAATTTCCGACAACCGGATTGCCGGATCTAAAGGTGATCAAAGAAACCCTGGAAAAAGATAAAGACATCGCGGTGGTGGCCACCACCCATCATGAAACCGGCACCGGGGTCTTGAACCCGGTCCGTGAGATCGGCAAGCTGGCCCATGACAACAACTGTATTTTCATCGCAGATACGATTTCAACCTACGGCCTGCTGCCCATCAACATCGAAGAAGAAAACATTGATTTTTGCATGTCTTCGGCCCAGAAGGGCCTGTGCGGCATGACCGGTGTTTCCTGGACGGTGGGCAAAATCGATGAAATTACCAAATTAAAGAATTATCCGAAACGGTCGTATTACTGCAATCTTTTTATGCAATATGATTTTTTTGATAGAGCCAGCGAGATGCATTTTACGCCGCCGGTCCAGGTCATCTATGCCTTAAAGCAGGCCATCAAAGAATACAAGCAGGAAGGCGAGCAGGCTCGCTACGAACGCATTACCGGCTGCTGGGAAGCCATCCACAAAGGGTTGGAAGAAATCGGCCTGGGTTACGTTATCGACAAAGAGATCCAGGGACATCTGGTGGTCACCATAAAAGCGCCCGAGGATGATCGCTTTGATTTTGCCACGCTGCATGACTACTGCTATGAACGCGGCTTTACCATCTACCCGGGTAAAATGTTCGGCCTGGCAACCTTCAGGTTGTGCAACCTGGGCTGGATAACCGCCAAAGATATAGAGGATTTCTTTGTGGTGGCCAAGGAAGCCTTCGGGGAGATGGGTTTTTCCTTACCAATCAAATAATCAGGATTTTATTTCATCCTTTATTACTGACTTTCAATAGAGGGATCATTATGGAAATTTAAATCCGAAATCCGAAACACGAAATCCGAAACAAATTCGAATATCAAAATTCAAATGACCCAAACAGAATCTGAGATTAGGGGGATCACAGT
>JAIVWA010000417.1:3200-4748 GCA_049190255.1 Gammaproteobacteria bacterium
TTCAGGGAGATGGGTTTTTCACTGCCGCTGAAGTAAATCCGAAATTCGAAACACGCCTGATTTTATTAAATTGGTCGAAATGGTTCGACAGGCTCACCACCCTGAGCTAAGTCGAAGGGCAAATTCGAATATCAAAATTCAAACGACCCAAACAGAACCTGAGGTCAAGGTAATCAAATTGCAGTTGTTTTGATCATTGGAACATTCGAGTTTAGGATTTGTTTCGAGTTTCGAAATTCGGATTTCGAATTTGAGCTTTGTAGAAACGAAATATTTTTGTTTAAATCATAATACTTTTTAATCTAATTTTTTCTATGCAAGGGAGATGAACAATGGAAGACAACATTCAGGAAATGTACGCCAGGGCCAGAAAAGCGTTTCATGAAATCGAATACTGGTCCCAGGAAAAAGTCGACGAGATGGTCCAGGCTGTGGCCTGGGAACTTTTGCGGGAAGATGTCCGCCATAAGCTGGGCCATTTGGCGGTGGATGAATCCGGTATCGGCAACGCCGAAGATAAAGTGAATAAAATCAAGAATAAGACCCTGGGGACGCTCTATGATATGCGCGATGCCAAAACCTGCGGCATGATCGAAGAAAACAAAGCCCTGGGCATCCGCAAGTTTGCCAAACCGATCGGGGTAATTGCCAATGTCGTGCCCTGTACCAACCCGGAATCGACCATCTGCTGCCTGGCCTTGAGCACCCTAAAGACCAGAAACGCCCAGATCGTATCGCCCCATCCGCGGACCCAAAAAACCTCCTACGAAACGGTCCAGCACGTGCGTAAGGCCCTTAAAAAAATCGGAGCCCCGGTGGACCTGGTGCAGTGCATTCAGATGACCAGCCATGCCAAAACCGCTGAACTGATGGCCCACTGCGACTATGCCGTCGCCACCGGCGGGGCGGCCCTGATAAAGGTTGTCTATGCGGCCGGCAAGCCGGCCCAGACGGTGGGCGCCGGCAATGTGGTCTCGATAGTGGACGAAACCGTTGATTTGCCGGCGGCGGCCCACAAAATCAGGCTGTCAAAGATTGCCAACAATTCTGCCTCCTGTTCGTCTGAAAACGCGGTAGCGCTATATGAGAGCATATACGATGATATGATAGAAGCCCTGAAATCAGAGGGCGGGTATATGTGTAATAGCGATGAGCGTGAAAAACTGCGACAATACATGTGGCCGGACGGAACCCATCTGAACCGGGAAATTGTGGCCCGGCCGGTGGCATTTATTGCTGAAAATGCCGGCTTGACGGTTCCTGAGGGCACCCGCTTTCTGATGGTTGTTGGCGAAAAGATAGGCCCCGAAGACCGTTTTTCGGGTGAAAAAATATCACTTGTGCTCACCGTCTGGAAATGGACCGATTTCAACGAAATGCTGGACCGGTTGGAGAAAATTCTTAAATTTTCCGGCGAGGGCCATTCAACTTCCATCCACACGGAGAATGATGAGCGGCGGGTTGAACTTGCCCTGCGGGCCAATGTCGGGCGGATTGTCTGCAACATGCCCCATGCCCATGCCAACAGCGGAGGATGGAACACCGGTC
>JAIVWA010000418.1:0-4737 GCA_049190255.1 Gammaproteobacteria bacterium
ACTTAAAATACTTCTATCCCTGTAAATCCCTGTATAGCCTTATTCTGCAAAAATGTCGATACCCCCCCTAACAGGGTTTTTTTTGGTTAAGCAGAAATGGCTCCACCTGTAAAACCAGTCATAAACAAAAATTGAATTTGAGCTGAGTGACAAAATCTTGACACCGTGATCGACCATTACAAACCAGGATTTTTCCGGCCGGGGCAGCTATCCAATAATTGAATATTTCGAATGAATTCAGAAAATTTTACAATTGTTTTATATGCTTATTTTCTATTTTGGAAATTTGGCGGGGGATTCTTCGTTTTTTTCACCTCAAAAAAAAGGCAGTCTTTTCCGTGCATGGTGCGTCGGACTTCAAACATCGGCATCGGCCGACTTTTAAATCCCATAATCCGGCATCCATGGGGAAAATGCTGATCCCAGGTGACATAATAATGCAGGCATTTATGGCAGGTGATGTTCATGGATGCGGGATACTCGATGCTCGATACTCGATACTGGATGCTCGATACTGGATGCTCGATACTGGATACTGGATACTCGATGCTGGATGCTGGATACTCGATGCTGGATGCTCGATACTGGATGCTCGATACTGGATACTCGATACTGGATACTCGATGCTGGATGCTCGATGCTGGATGCTCGATACTTGATGCTGGATGTTCGATGCTCGACGTTCAATCTTTTCACTGTTGCCTGACTTAAATTGGAGATTTGCTACGTGGGCTTTATCCGACAGCAGGAAGAAAAACTTGCGGTGCGTTTTTTGAGCTGGCAGTATGAGAAATTGAAAAAGCCGATTCCCGATGAAGCCGAATTGGCAAACCAGGCTGCCAAAATTGTAGAAGAAGCCCATGACATTGCGCGCAAACGAGGGCGCAATGTCATGTCCATCATCAAAGATCTCATTGCGGATATCAAAAATGGCAAGTAGGTTTTGTTCTCATTAGTAACGCTATTTTTCCAGATGCTGGATGATGGATTCGTTAATTTCGTCATCATTTTTTTTCAGAATGGGGATGAGTTCGGCCGCCACATCTTTAATAGATTTTATATTCTGCGCACGCATGACGCTCTGAATTTTTTCCACACCCTCTTCAATTTGCTTTAGTCCATCGACAATAGTCATGATAGCTTCCTTATCCATATCTACCTCTGTTAAATATTATTTTTTAGGTATCTTTCAAATTTTTATATTTTTATCAGGGATTGATTTTTTGTCACTTTAGCCTTATTTAGTATCCTATAAAACCTCAATTGAGTGTTTTATGCTCAATTAGGATACACGAAAGGGGATAATCAAATGCAGGACGCTTGGGTCGAAAAATTATCCTGTGCTATTCAGTGCCAGCGGTGCGACCGGCAACTCGCTCCAACAGACCCCAGAATTCTTTCTGTCTATGATCATGAGGCCATATGCACGGCCTGTAAAGATGAGGAAGAAAAAAGGGACGATTACGAGGAAATTTCGAAACAAACCATCGGGCAATGTCTTATCGATACCGAAATACAGTGGGGTGATCCCCAGGGATATTGCTATCACCATTTTTATCCTTTTACCTGTTGATTTGAAACGAGAAATTCCATTTTACACCTGAATGCCGGATTTCAAATCCACTTGTTGCAGATGGCTATATGCTAGGCTGGCCAGTTTTCCCGTTATGTCCGTTAGCCCGTTAAAATCGGAATATTTCCATTCTTAACCGGCTCAACCGGCAACGGACGAACCGGCTAAACCCTTTTCTAAAAATTCCACATCATTGGATCATCATCCAGATAATCGGTTACCAGACGTCCGATTTCATCCAACCGGGCCAAATCGTCATCGGACAGTGATACTTCGGAGGCCGCGGCGTTTTGAGCTGCCTGATCCGCACTGCGGGCGCCGGCAATTGCACAGGCACCGGTATGGGAAATGATCCAGGCCAGGGCCAGCTGGCCCAGGCTGATTTTATTTTCTTCTGCCAGCGGCCGCAACCTGTCCAGGGCCTGGTGAACACGCTGAAAATTTTCCGGCATAAATAGCCGGTTACTCGCGCGGTGATCTCCTTTCTGAAATTTATGGTCTTTCGCGAATTTTCCGGTCAACAACCCCTGGGCCATGGGGGAATAGGCCAGGATGGTGATATCGTTTGCCACACAATAGGGCATGGCATCATTTTCGACATGGCGCCAGAATAGCGAGTACGGCGGCTGAAAACTGTCAATACGGCCGTATTGGGATGCCTCCTCCAGCTGCCGGCCAGAAAAGTTCGACACGCCGATCGCCCGGATCTTGCCTTCTTCTTTAAGCTGGTTGAGGGCGCCCATTGTCTCCCCAATGGTAACCGCCTTGGTCCCGAAGGATCCGGCGGGCCAGTGGATCTGGTAAAGGTCGATAACGTCGGCTTTCAAATTTTTCAGGGAACGGTGACAGGCCTCAATCACCTGAGCTGCCTTAAGATGATTGGGGAAAACTTTGGTGGCCAGGATGACGCGGTCCCTGAAATCTGAGACAGCTGCACCGAGGACGCGTTCGGAATGCCCTTTTCCGTATGTCTCAGCGGTATCAAAGGTGGTGATGCCGGCCTCAAAGGCAGCGCGAATGGCGCTGGTGGTCTGGGTGTCATCAATACCTACCCACATTTCTTTGCCGGCCTGCCAGGTTCCCATGAGGATGGGGGAAATTTTCAGATCGGATTTTCCCAAACTGCGAAGCTGCATATATTCCTCCTATAATATTGTCTTAATGGCACACTCGCTGCGCCAACCGGCGCCACTAATTTAAAGCACGGTCTTGGAAGAAGCCTATGCTTTATGACTTATAATAGATGGGGTTTTGAATCACTTCTAACGTAATCACTCGCCATAGAAAAACAAGGAAGATATCCGGGCCCAATAGTTGCCATGACGGTCAGGTATAAGCCCTGCGTTGACAGAATGATTTATCGGACCTATAAAGCAATGCGGATGTTGAAAACAGATGAAGGAGGTATAAAATTGGCAGATTTATCATCGAATTATTTTGTTATGGTTACGCTGGGAACAGTTGTCGGCATTGCGGGCGCATTTACCGGATTGGGGGGTGGGTTTATAATGGTACCCCTGTTGCTGTTTTTTGGGTTCACAGCTCAAAAATCGGTGGGGACATCTTTTCTTGCCATACTGGTTATAGCCATCAGCGCCCTGGTGGCCCACAATAAGCTGGCCAATATCGATTACCGTGCTGGAATTCTGCTGGGGGTCGGCGGAATTATAGGGGCTCAGGTCGGGGCGCGTCTGGTTGAGCATGTGTCAACCGACAGCTTTAAAAAAATTTTTGCCTTTGTTTTGGTTGGCCTCGCCGCTTATTTGTTTTTCAAAAAATAGGCGCCGGGCGGTACCGGCTGGTGGCGATTTGCCGGTATTAGCCGGTTGAAAGGATTCACTGGCTCGGCCGACAAATTTAAGAAATAGTATGAAGTCAGCGGTTATTATGTTAACGGCTTCAAGAGATAAAAAATAGTTATTGCTTACACCGGGAGTGTCCTTATGGGCAAGGATGATCAGGTTGACTTTTATCAGACGGAATTACTGCTGACGGCCGCGGAAATAAAGATCCGGGATACGGTTCGTCGATTTGTCGACGAGGAGTGTATGCCCATTATTGCGGATTATTTTGACAGGGGGACTTTTCCCATGGATCTGATTCCGCGGATGGCCCAGCTGGATCTTTTCGGTGTCCATGTTGAAGGGTACGGCTGTCGGAAAAGCAGTCACAGGATCTACGGGCTGATATGCGAGGAATTGGCCCGGTGTGACAGCGGGCTGCGGGCCATGTTTTCGGTACAGAATTCCCTGGTGATGTTCCCTGTATTTAAATTCGGTTCCGAAGAACAGCGAGAAAGATGGCTTCCGATTCTGGCCCGGGGAGAAGCGATTGGTTGCTTCGGCCTTTCGGAACCGGATTACGGCTCAAATCCCGCGGGGATGCAGACGACAGCCAGGAAAAAAGATGGGTATTATATTTTAAATGGCAAAAAAATGTGGATCTCCAACGGCACCATCGCCGATGTTGCCATCATTTGGGCCAAACTGGACAATGAGATAAGAGGTTTTCTGGTAGATACCCGGATCCCGGGATTTCGCGCCACGCCCATCCGGCGAAAATTTTCATACCGGACATCACCGACGGCCTATATAGAATTAAAGGACTGCACGATCACCGCAGACAGTATCCTGCCGGAGGCCAGGGGGCTGAAGGCTGTTTTCCGTTGTTTGAACCATGCCCGTTACGGTGTGGCATGCGGTGCCTTAGGATCTGCCATTGCCTGTTACCGGGAGGCCAGAGATTTTGCCCTCAAGCGAAAGGTATTTGATCAACCGGTTGCCTCCTACCAGCTGGTACAGGATCAGCTGGCCCGGATGCTGGTGGAGATCACCAAGGCACAGCTGATCACCCATCATCTGGGACGAATGCTGGATGAACAGACCGCCGGACCCGCCCAGATATCGTTGGCCAAATTGAACAATGTGCGCGAGGCTCAAAAAATTGCGCGCACTGCCCGGGATATACTGGGCGCGCGGGGTATTCTGGCCGATCATCATGTTATCCGGCATCTCTGCGACCTGGAGGCCGTCAGCACCCTCGAGGGCACCGCGGGCATGCACACGCTGGTGCTGGGACAGGAGATAACCGGAATATCGGCCTTTAAATAGAGGGCGGCCTTGTTGCATGAGACCCTTATTAAATTTAGCTTCAAAGTCCGCGGG
>JAIVWA010000419.1:0-4695 GCA_049190255.1 Gammaproteobacteria bacterium
TTTGAATTGTATACATGCTCAATAGATGAATATAATCGCCCTCATTATCCTGTTTGCCCTTCTTTTCGATTTTGTCCTCAATGGCCTATCCGATTATTTGAATCTAACCAGGCTGCAAGAGGACCTGCCCGAAGCCTTTGAAGGGGTGTATGACCCGGAGCGCTACCGAAAATCCCAGGAGTATTTAAAAGTCAATACCCGCTTCGGATGGATTATTGCAATTTTTGATTTAATCGTGTTGCTGGTATTCTGGTTCGGCAGGGGATTTCCGCTGCTGGATGAGTGGGTGCGCTCATTTGGCTATGGTTCGATTCTTTGCGGTTTGATGTACATAGCGCTTTTGGTGGTGTTCAAAGCACTGCTTTCCCTGCCATTCAGTATTTATCACACCTTTGTCATCGAAGAGCGTTTCGGATTTAATCAAACCACCTGGACAACGTATTTGTTGGATCTGCTGAAGGGACTCGGTCTTGCCATTTTGTTGGGGGCACCTCTTTTAACGGGCATTCTGGCATTTTTTGAGTATGCCGGCACCAATGCCTGGTGGTACTGCTGGATTGCCGTCACTGTGTATATGCTGGGCGTTCAATTCATCGCTCCAACCTGGATCATGCCGCTTTTTAATAAATTTTCCCCCCTGGAAGACGGTGAGCTTAAATCTGCCATTTTATCCTATGCCGGTTCCATAAAATTTCCGATACAAAATGTATATGTTATGGACGGCTCCAAACGCTCCAGCAAATCCAATGCGTTTTTTACCGGATTCGGAAAGCACAGACGTATCGTTTTGTTTGATACTTTGATCAAGCGTCACACCACCGGGGAATTAGTGGCTGTTTTGGCGCATGAAATGGGGCACTACAAAAAAAAGCACATTATTCAGTCCCTGGTTCTCGGCATATTGCAGATGGGATTTATGCTTTACCTGCTTTCGATTTTCATTTCATATCAGGGCCTTTTCGATGCTTTTTATATGTCCCGGACATCCGTGTACGCCGGCCTGATATTTTTTGCCATGCTGTATTCTCCCCTGGATTTTTTCATCGGACTTTTCATGCAAATGCGATCGCGCCGAAACGAAACCGCAGCGGATCGTTTTGCAGCCGAAACTACCCGTGATCCCCAATCCATGGTGGATGCCTTAAAAAAGCTTTCCGTTCACAACCTGTCAAATCTTCTGCCGCATCCTTTCTATGTTTTTTTGAACTATTCCCATCCGCCGGTTTTGCAAAGAATAAATGCACTAAGGTGCACATCGACAGGGTAAAATTTTGAGCAGACAATTTATTTACAACCTTTGGGGTCGTATCGGACTGGCCTGGGTTCGACGGCAGATTAAACGAATTGAGCGAAAAGCGCTCGATTCGTAGCTAAAACAGCTTTAGTTGATTGGCTTTTGATTTTTTAGTGCGGGGTGGCGTTAATTCCTTCCAGTCACCGGAAAATTCTTCGTCGGGAGTGTCCTGGTACGTGACTTCCATGGTTTGCTCATCTATCTGTTCAACGCTTTGCGGGGGGTTGAAGAAAAGCTCGACTTCCTGGCGGGTCATTACCGGAAACTTATAGTGCTTATTTAAATATTTGAATTTACCCTTCTCATCGGAGCGCGATTCAAGGTAATCTAGATGGTTTTGGATTCGTTGCCGAATTTGGTCATTGGATGTTGCGATAACCGTATCTTTTTGGGATAGAATGACATCCCGGAAGCCGGTTTCAATTTCAAAACCGATACAATTTCTGCCCGAGGCCATGGCCGACCACATGGTAGTGCCGGTCCCCAGAAAGGGGTCCACCACCGTATCGCCTTTGGCAGAATACATATTTACCAGGCGATAGGCGAGTTCGAAAGGAAAAGCCCCGCTTCTTAACCGGGTGGTATCCTTTTTCATCTTTTGCTGGGTGCCGATCAAGCCGAACCACACGTCTGAAAACCAGTTATTTCTTTCTTCCCAGAAAAAGGCACTCTCGCGCCTGGTTTGTTTCTCCCCGCCGCTGTCAAACTCTCTTTTAGGGCCTTTTCGTACGATGAGAATGTATTCATGCTCGAGGGTAACATAAGCGCCGGCCGGCAGCATTCCCGAGCCCATAAACTTGTTGGGCGCATTGGTCGGCTTGCGCCATAATATCAGAGGCAGGGCGGAGAAGCCGGCTTCGATCAATGCAGCCAGAATTCGGGTATGGTTGGAATACACCCTGAATTCATCGCCGATCGTGCGGGTGGCGTCACCGATATTGATGCAGGCAAAGCCGCCGCTTATGAGTATGCGGTACAACTCTTTCCAGGTCCGGTCGAGTTGGCGGTGCATCAGTTCAAAAGCCTTATAACCATCTCTGTTTTGCAAGGCCTTTCGGATATTGCCGTTCTGCCGGCCAAACATGTCATCCCACATTTCTATCATCGGATAGGGCGGAGATGTCACCACCAGATGTACGCTGGAAGATGGGATGGCACGCATGTTTTTGGAATCTTTAAAATAGATTTTGTGGGTGCTTTTCATGAGCCATATATTTTTATATTTTCACCGCGGTTGCATAAAAAAGCAAGAAATTGAGGCGAAAAAAACTTGCGGATTCCCATGGAATATGCGTATTAATTGATTAAATGCCATTTAATCAACCTGATCAAGGCGGACACCGCAGTGAGGTCCAATAAAGCACAATTTCAGCCAAAGATCCATAAAATTCCATTGAATCGATTCGAGGACCAACCGAATTTTAAGATTAAAAAGTATTGTGAACAACCTGTCTGCTATCCGCTTGTTGTTGAAAACGGCGCCGGGAAAAGTTTCAAAAGCTTTCGCGTTCAGGCCAATAAAAGGCCTGCCCGGGAGGGGATTGCTTGTTTTTTTTGTCGGAGGTGATAAAGAAGATGTTGAAGCCTTAAAGCCTTATTCTGTAAATATTCGTAAGAGAGGAAAAGACAATGGAAAAAGAGCTGGGGACAGCTGGCGAAACTGTTACAGGAGACTTAAACGGTGGTTTGTCCAACTATAAAGAGACAGTTTACAATATTTTAGGAGATTTTCTCAGTTGGCTGTCTACTCATCAAGGCCTTGCGCTAATTATTATTCTAATTGTTTTGGGAATAATGGCCTGGTTTATTTTAAACGCCAGGAAAAATCGCAAACAAATTAAAAATATTGAATATAGCAAAAACAAAGAAATTGAAAAAAAAGACGCTCTTTTTGAAGAACAGAAAAACGAACTAATAGCTTTGCAAAAAAAAATGTCTGACCAGCAAGGGGTTGTAAGCGAAGCCCTGCTTAAAACCATAATGACCCTTACAGGATACAACACCGACCAATTACAAATCTTTTTTAAATTCCTTACCCAAATTAGTGGAAACCCACTGCAAATAGCCGATACTCAGGCAAATGCCATGCCCAAGAGCCAGTGGCTTGTAGAAGAGGGTGATGATTCTACAGAGGGAAATGATGTAAAAGAAAAAATAACTCCGGGTGATAGCCTTGAAGAAACGAGTGAAGATTCCACCGAGGTAAAGGAGTTTACCATGAACAAATTAACGGTCGAAGATTTAAATCTGCAAGGCAAGCGTGTTCTGATGCGGGTTGATTTCAATGTGCCGCTGGAAAACGGTAAGGTTGCCAATGATAAACGGATCAAAGCAGCGTTGCCGACTATCAAATACATTGTCAAAAACGGCGGAAAACTGATTCTCATGTCTCATCTTGGCCGACCTAAAGGTCAGCGGGTGCCGGAAATGTCGTTGAAGCCCTGTGTCGCGGTTTTAAGTGAATTGCTGGGCAAAGATGTGGCCTTTGTCGATGACTGCATTGGAGCAACAGTTGAAAGCGCGGTCGGCAAACTTCAAGAAGGCGATGTGTTGTTGCTGGAAAATCTTCGCTACTACAAAGAAGAAACCGATAATGATCCTGCCTTTGCCGAAAAACTGGCCGCTTTCGGAGATCTTTATGTAAACGATGCCTTTGGCACCGCTCACCGGGCCCATGCTTCCACCGAAGGCGTGACCCACTATTTTGATCAGTGTGCGGCCGGTTATCTCATGATGAAAGAGCTCGACTATCTGGGCCGGGTCATGGAAAATCCTGAAAGACCGTTTATCGCCATTCTCGGAGGTGCTAAAATAGCGGGAAAAATCGACGTCATAACCAACCTGTTGCCCAAAGTGGACCAGGTGATTATCGGCGGTGGGATGACCTACACGTTTTTCAAAGCCCAGGGCCTGGAAATTGGAAACTCCCTGCTGGAAGAAGACAAGGTTGATTATGCCAAAGAAATATTAGCCCGGGGCGGCGACAAACTCGTCCTTCCTGTGGATTGCCTGGTGTCTGATTTTTTTGATTTTAAGGCGCGCAAAATCGGCGAACTTAAAGAAGTTAAGGCCGACGACATGCCCGCGGGTTGGATGGGTCTTGATATCGGCAGCCAAACCATCAAATCATTCAGCACCATTCTCGAATCAGCCAAAACCATCATCTGGAACGGTCCCATGGGGGTTTTCGAAATTGATGAAACCGCCAGGGGAACATACGCCATAGCCAATATCCTGGCCGATGTGACCGCCAGGGGGGCCACCACTGTTATTGGCGGCGGTGATTCAGCATCAGCCGTCAACAAAGCGGGGGTGGCAGATAAGGTGTCCCATGTTTCCACCGGAGGCGGTGCCTCGCTCGAATTTATTGAAGGCAAAACCCTGCCCGGCGTTGCGGCATT
>JAIVWA010000420.1:0-4684 GCA_049190255.1 Gammaproteobacteria bacterium
GAGTAAAAATCGGGGAAAATGATGTGGCGCTTTAAGTTCTTCACATAAAATAGTGCAAGTTATTTACCACCGGAGTCGAATTTTCTCGGTAACCCTTTAAATGTTTACAAAATAACTTAGCGCTTATGGTGCGGAGCTCCTAACTCGAGAACATGGCAGATATAAAACTCAGCGAAAATTTTCAGGAAATTCCATTCTGGCTGGATCCACATCCGTTGACTAAATCTTTCACCGATAATTCCTTGCCTGTGAAAACAGATGTTCTGGTTATCGGCGGCGGTTACACCGGCACTACAGCCGCGATTCGCTTGAAACAGGCCGGCGTTCAGGTTACCCTGATCGATAGGGAGAAACTGGGAACACTCGCCAGTGCCCGAAACGGCGGCATGACCCTGACCGGTTTAAGCGAGTGGCTGGGAACGATGGAAAAGAAACTGGGCAAGGAAAAGGTTAAACAACTGTTCCAGGAGTCGGTCGAATCCGTGAATACGGTCGAAGGCCTGGTGGCCGAAGGGGACATTGATTGTGATTTTCATCGGTATGGGCATCTTGAAGCAGCTTTCAAACCATCGCATTTTGAGGATTTGAAGCGAGAGCAGGAACGTCTTAGTACCCAGTTTAACCACCCCACCCATTTAATTCCCGCTGCGGAGCTGAAAGCCGAAATCGATTCATCCCTTTACCATGGTGCCTTGCTTGATCCGGTGAGTGCGGGGGTTCATCCGGCCAAATACATTGCCGGCTTGATCACCCTGGCGGATCTTTTAGGAGTCGAATTGCATGAAGCGGTAAGCGCAGAAACAATAGAACAGCGGGGGGCCGAATTCTCTGTCCGTACCAACCGGGGAACCATCGCAGCAGATGACGTCATCGTGGCCACCAACGGATACACGGGGCGCCTGACGCCCTGGATCCAGCGGCGAATCATTCCAACGGAGAGCCTGATGATTGCTACAGCAAAGCTTCCGAACGATTTGGCCAAATCGATAATTCCCAATGGGCGCATGATCTCGGACACTAAAATCTTTCTTTTCTATTTTCGACTCTCGCCGGACGGCAAACGACTTTTGTTTGGCGGTCGCCCCAAAACGCCCCGTAAAAGCCTGCGGGAAAATGCATCCTATATGTACCGGGATATGCTCAGGGTCTATCCCCAGCTCAAAGACATTGGGATTGAATATGCCTGGTCGGGCAAAGTCGGGTTTACGCTGGACCGTTCGCCGCATATCGGAAGACAGGACGGTATTTACTATGCCTTGGGCTATTGCGGTCACGGCGTTGCGCTGGCAACCTACCTGGGGGAGAAACTAGCGCAAATGGTTCAGGATAAGCCAGGGAACACGGCATTTGCCGATTTGACATTCAGGGCCATCCCTTTCTATAGAGGAAATGCTTGGTTCCGACCCTTAGTGTACGCTTATTTCAGTATGCTGGATCGGTTGACTTAAACTGGGATTTTGAGAATTACCCATCGCACAGCTCTTAGTTTTTAATCTGTTTGACTGAGTTTACATGTTTTTTAGCCTCGAGCAGTAGAGGCCGTCGCTTTCCCTTTTCCCATAGCCCTGGTCAGCCAGGCGGCCAAAACCCCGGCCAGGAATCCGAACAGGTGCCCGTGCCAACTAATCCCCGGAATTCTAACCAGAAGGGTGAGGAGCAGCCCTCCGTAAAGGAAGAGGACGGCCCCGGACAGGAGCAGGGCTTTCCACTCTTTGCGAAATATCCCGCCGGAGATCATGAATCCAATCAGACCGAATATTAGCCCGCTGGCCCCGATGTGAACGGTGTCCCGGCCGGCGAATACCCAGACCGCGCCGCCGCCGACCAGGGTAATAATGACCAGGGCCAGAATGGTCAGCTTTTTAAAAAAAACCAGCGATAAGAGGAGCAGGAAAAACAGGGCCAAACTGTTAGCCAGGAGATGAAAAATGTTGCCGTGCAGAAAAGGCCAGAACAGTATCCCGGCCAGGCCTTCCGCCTCGCGGGGTTGGATACCGAAATGCCTGATGTCCACGGACCAGAACTGCCTCAAGATAATCCCCAGGAAAAAGATTACCCATAGGCAGGCTACGGCTGTCAGGGCTGTCTTGACGTTTCGGCTGAGTACCGTCATTTTCAGCCTGAATCCACGTTTTGAATCAAGGCCGGGCCGGAAGGGCCTCTCTGGAGTTCCATCGTGGAGCTGTTCCTGGCCTTGAGATGTTTTTTGAGATAATTAAGGGCCTCTTGGCTCTTGATCCGGTCGCCGCAGGTAAAAATGTCCAGGGCCGAATATCCGTATTCGGGCCAGGTGTGGATGGAGAAATGAGATTCGGCCACCACCACGATCCCGCTGATTCCATCGGGTGGGAAAAGATGAAAAAAAGACCGGATAATGGTGGCCCCGGAAAGTCGGACCGCTTCGATCAGGTGTTTTTCCACGGCCTTCAAATCGGATATAATCCGGCTGTCACAATCAAACAGCTCGATTATCAGATGCTTGCCCAGCCTGTCCATCAAGTCTCTCCTGCAAACACAAACCACAGCCCTCGTTGAATAGTTTACGATATCTGAACCATAGATAATTATGAAGCTTTTGGCAAATGGTAATTTGGGTGACTTTCCAAGTTAGGGGCTTCGTCCCAATTGGAATGTTGGAATAGTGGCTTGCAGAAGACAACGGCCACCAAAAAAACTATAATTCCAATATGTTGTAGAAATTCGGAGACGTTAATTACCGGGGGAAAACGGTTTCGCGGTTGAAATGGTGGGGCAGAAACGGATCGTTGACAAGCAGCAGGCATTCTGTTAGATAAAATTCAGCCTTTAAAATTCCGATTAAACCCATGGGCTGTTCGGTTTGTGCCCGCTGTGCCGTTAAATTCAAAGGCGCGGATGATAAAAGGAAATCGACCTATGTCTCGATTCTCTATTCTCTTTTTAGCCTTGGTCCTGGCGGCCACGTTTCTTCACGGATGCACCGGCCAGCGACTCCCCATTGACATCATCAAAAAAGACCTCCGGGATGTCCCGTCGTATTCCATAAACCTTGAAGATATGGATGAAACGGGCACCTTTTTCAAGTCTTATTACCACAGATACCGTATCGTGCAGGGAGAGCGGGCCTTTACAACCGATTGGATGAAGGTGCCTCAAGATTACTATCAAAGAAACGAAAACTTCCTGGGCATGACGCTGTTGTCCAAGAAGGAAGGTCAATATGACACTTCAGTGGGACCTCCCGGCTACAACTATGTTGGCGATGAACAATACGGGAAATGGCAGCGCGATTCCAGCGGTAATTCTTTCTGGGAATTTTACGGTAAATATGCCCTCCTTTCCCATCTGCTCGGCGGTTCCCGGGTTTACCGGACCGACTACAATACCTATCGGAATTACCACCGTCAGGGACGGCCATATTACGGGCGCAACAAACAATACGGCACCAGCGGCCGTCTGACCAAGAGCCAGAAACCCAATTTTTACTCGGCAAGGTCATCAACGACTTGCTCCACCGGGAATACAAGCTCAATTTCGAACTGGTGGAAAAAGACAATGCCGCCCTGGCCCTGGCCGTGGTCGGCTACTATTTCGGCCTGGTCCTGGCTATCGGCGGGACCATTGCCGGGCCCAGCGCCGGGCTGGTTGAAGACTTGTACGACCTCGCTATCTATGGCATTTTAAGCATCATACTGCTCAATATCTCCTGGTTTTTGTGCGATAAACTCATCCTTTATAAGTTTCGAGTCAGCGAAGAACTCATTCGTGACCATAACCAGGGAACCGGCGTGGTCTCAGCCGGTATCAGCGTGGCATCCGGCTTTATCATTTACGGCGCCGTTTCGGGTGAAGGCGGGAGTATCTGGACAGTCCTGGTCTTCTGGGCCTTAGGTCAGGTCCTCCTTATCCTGGCCGGATTGGTTTACGAACTGATCACGCCTTACAACATCCACGAGGAAATCGAAAAAGACAACGTGGCTGCCGGAGTGAGTTTCGCCGGTGCCCTTGTGTCCATCGGGATCATTATCGGTCTGGCCGGAGAAGGTGACTTTACGGCCTGGTCCATAGACCTGCCTGTTTATATAGGTTTTGCCGTACTGGGGCTTATCCTGCTGCCCATAATCCGCCTGCTTACCGATAAGGTGCTCCTCCCCACGGTAAAGCTTTCGGACGAGATTTCGGCCCAGGAAAAACCCAATGTCGGCGCGGCCTATATCGAGGCCTTTTCCTATATTGCCGCGGCCTTTATCATCAGCTGGTGTGTCTAAGCCTCGCGCTGTAAGCGCCGTCCTAAAGATTTCCATCTTTGCCACCGGCCTTGCCGGTATCGTAGCCGAATTCGTTCTCTCAACCCTGGCTACCTATATTATCGGTAACGCGGTCCTGCAGTGGACCGTGGTAATGTCCCTGATGTTTTTCGCCATGGGGCTGGGCAGCCGGCTCAGCTTGATCTTCCGTCATAAGCTCCTGGATACCTTCATCATCATTGAATTCAGCCTTTCCCTGCTGTGTGCCTCAGCCGCCATCCTGGCCTATGGTCTGGCCGCCTACACCGCATACACGAGCCTGCTCATCTATACCCAGGCCTTTTTCATCGGATTGTTCATCGGTCTGGAAATACCCCTGGTAATCCGGTTGAACAATACCTATCAAGAGCTACGGTCAAACATTGCCGCCATCATGGAAAAGGATTATTACGGCGCCC
>JAIVWA010000421.1:0-4639 GCA_049190255.1 Gammaproteobacteria bacterium
TCCATCCCACAGCAAAAGGGTATCAGGTCATCGTCGACAACATCACGCCCTATGTGGTGGAAGCGATTGAGGCCCACCGGAAAAAATAAGTATAGTGGATCGATTCCAAATTAATATTTCAATTTTACCGCTCCGGTATATGCAGTTCGATTGATTGGTTTCAGGTGTCAGGTTTCAGGTGTCAGGAAAATAATGACATGCCGACATCAAGAGTTGAAAGGGGCTATCTGCCTTCGTCGCTCAATCTCCGGATTTTTTTGCTGTTACTTCGTCTTTACTGACACCTGAAACCTGACACCCGAAACCTTGAAACGCTATAGCTCTCTAAAGAAGGTAAAATATTATTCCGTGCAACGTTAATCAGGAATTAGCGTTATAGTATCTACTTCTCTTCGCTTGACACCAAGCGCCTTGGTACCTAGCTTAGACAAACTCAGATGAAAGGGGCTCAAATGAAGAACTTTCTTAAATGGGGTGCAATTATTATCGGATGCCTTGTGGTGGTCGTCATTGCCGCCCTGCTGATTATTCCGAGGTTTGTTGATGTCCAAAAATACAAACCGGTCCTTGAAAGCAAGGTGGTAGAGGCGACCGGTCGCCCTTTTTCAATGGGAGACGATCTTAAGCTTTCCCTTTTCCCGTGGGCCGGCATTTCTTTTTCTGACTTGCAGCTGGGCAACACCGCTGAATTTGCTGAAAAAGAATTTGTCAAAATCAAGTCCTTCGAGGTCCGAGTAAAACTTCTGCCGCTTATCAGCAAAGAGATACAAATCAAACGATTTGTAATGGACGAACCGCAGATAGTGCTGGTAAAAAATAAAAACGGCCGCGGAAACTGGGAGCAGCCCAAGCAGCAACAAAAGGCAATCTCTACCAAAAAACCGGCACCTGCTGATTCCCCGGCCGGCATGGCAGGGCTTCCCATCAGCGCCCTGACCGTGGGCAATTTTTCCATTAAAAACGGGGCGGTCCTGTGGATCGATCACACGACCAATACCCGCAAAGAAGTCAAGGATATCAGCCTAATTTTAAAAGATGTTTCACTGGATCGACCGGTGCAGCTCAAGTTTTCAGCTCAGCTGGATAAAATGCCGCTGTCGCTTGACGGGACAGTCGGGCCGGTGGGCAGCGGGTTTGAAAAAGGGGTCATTCCATTGGATTTATCTCTCAAGGCCCTCAAGCAACTCACCCTGCGGCTGAAGGGAAACCTTGAGAACCCGGCCACCACTCCCGGGGTGGACCTGGACATCACCGTGGACAAGTTTTCACCCCGAGAACTTGTAGCCGCATTGGGGCAAACCTTTCCGGTAGACACCACAGACCCCAAGGCCCTGAGCAGTGTTGATTTGAAAGCCCACTTAAAAGCCGATGCCAATCGCGTGGTCGTGTCCAGTGGAGTAATGAATCTGGATCAATCCAGGTTGAATTTTTCGGCAACCGCAGCTCAATTTTCTCGACCCAACCTGAAATTTGATCTGAACCTGGATCAAATTAACCTCGATCGTTACATGCCTCCGAAAAGCGACGCACCGTCTGCTGAAACGGCACCGTCCGCGGCCAAAGGCAAAAAGAAAAAGACCGATTACACACCGCTGCGCCGGCTGATTCTGGACGGACTCATAAAAATTGACCAACTTACGATCAGCAAAGCCAATATTCAGGATATCTACCTGCAGATCAAAGCCAAAAACGGCATATTTAATCTGGATCCGATGAAACTGAATATGTACCAGGGTAATGCCAACGGCAAGGCGTTGCTGAATGTCGCAGGCGATATTCCCAAAAGCAGTCTGAATCTGAAAATCAATAATGTCCAGGTGGAACCCCTGCTCAAGGATGTACTGGAAAAGGAAATTCTGCAGGGCAGCACCAATGCCGACATCAAGCTTTCTATGACGGGTGATGAGCCCGAGCGGATTAAGAAAACCCTAAACGGCAAAGGTTATTTAAAATTCAATGATGGCGCCATCCTGGGGATTGATCTGGCCGCCATGGTCCGAAATGTCGGATCGGCATTCGGCCTGGCTGAAAAAGGCGGCCAGCGGCCGAAAACCGATTTCACTGAACTGAACATTCCCTATACCATCAAAAATGGTGCCGTCAACACGCCGCAAAGCAGCCTCAAATCTCCTTTTATCCGGGTTATCGCTACCGGAACGGCCGACCTGGTCAAAGAGACCCTCGATTTCCGCGTGGAGCCCAAGGCGATTGCTTCCATCAAAGGCCAGGGTGATGAGGCGCAACGTTCAGGAGTCATGGTGCCGGTGCTGGTGTCCGGGACCTTCACCTCACCCAAGTTTCGCCCGGACTTAAGTGCGGCCGCCAAACAGGAAATTGAAAAGCAAATTTTCGAATCCAAAGAAGGTAAAAAACTTCTTGAAAAAGAAGAACTTAAACCGTTCGAGAAATCGGCACGAGACGCACTCAAGGGAATCTTAGGAGACTAGTGAAGAGTTATTTGTTATTCGTTAATTGTTAATAGTATTAAAGGAAAAAACCGCTTCGATTGGATAATAAACCATTGGATAGCATAGCGCTGCGATGCACTCGAATAATTAATAACCAATAACTATTAACTTTTTTGAAACGATCTCAATGAATAGATCAATACTGAAAATCACAGTTATCGCAATATTTGTCGCCTCTCTGGCGATAGGCGGATGTGCCGGGGTTGGGAAACAGCTGGACCCGCCCCGGATTTCACTGGCCAATATTCGGGTCCAGGGGGTATCCGGTCTTGAAACGGTTTTTCAAATCCAGATGCGGGTGTTTAACACCAATGATGTTGATCTAAGAGTGAAGGGAATCGAGGCTGAACTTGAAATCAACGGACAACCGTTTGCAACCGGTGTGTCCAACACGCCGGTTGAAATACCATCTTTCGGTACCGAACTTGTGACGGTTACGGTTTATTCCTCGGTTATCAGAATATTTAAAAGTGTTTACGGGCTGAAGGAATCTGAAGAGCTGAAGTATCGTCTAAACGGCAAACTCCGGGTGGCCGGTGGAAATGGGCTGCCGGTCTCCCTCCCCTTTGAATCCGAGGGCCAGGTGACGCTGCAGCCTTCTAAAGATTTATAGAGCTAAATAATTTCAATAGACTAGAAAGATTTCACGAGATACAGTTGCCATGAGCGACCCCTTACCTGATAAAATCGTCTGGTTGTCCAATGCCGGCGCCAGGAAATCGGAACAAAAAAAAGCGGATACCGCTCATTTTTCTTCCACCGTAACCGGCCATGTTAATAGGTTTCACCGAACCCTGCCCGTCTTTCGATCTACGCCCCTGGCAAAACTGGATAAGCTGGCCCGGCATTTGGGTGTCGCCAGCATCCGGGTGAAAGACGAATCCTTTCGCTGCGGATTGAACGCATTTAAAATCTTAGGTGCATCTTATGCCCTGTCCACCCATTTGGCTCAGAAGTTAAATCTGCCACTTGAAAATTTATCGTTTGCTGATTTCAAGTCCCCGGAATTAAAAAACCGCCTGAAAGATTTTACCTGTATAACCGCCACAGACGGCAATCATGGCAAAGCCGTGGCCTGGGCTGCCAAACAGCTGGGATGTCGCGCCGTGATTTTCATGCCCACCGGAACGACTCCCGCCCGGCTGAAAAGCATTAAAAGTCTGGATGCTGATGCCAGTATCATTGAAGGCAATTATGATGATGCCGTAAGAATGGCCGCTGAACAGGCACGGCTGAACCGGTGGCTGCTGATCCAGGATACCGCCTGGACCGGTAACGAAGAGATCCCCCTGCAGGTCATGCAAGGCTATTTGACGATGTTTGATGAAGCCATTGAGCAATTGGGCGGAAGCATACCCACCCATGTATTTGTCCAGTGCGGTGTCGGGTCATTGGCCGGCAGCCTGCAGGGCTATCTGGTGGAAAAATTTGGTGATCAGCGACCCCGATTAACCGTTGTCGAGCCAACCAAAGCAGCTTGCCATTACGAGTCGATGAAAGCGATGGACGGCCGGCCCCATACAGTGGCGGGAGATTTAAATACCATCATGGCAGGGCTGGCCTGTGGGAGTCCCAGTAAAATATCCTGGGAAATACTGCGGGATTTTGCCGATGTTTTTGTGGCCTGCCCGGATGGTGTTACCATTACAGGTATGCGGGTGCTTGGAAATCCTCTGACTGGTGATGATCGGGTGATCTCCGGTGAATCCGGAGCGGTGACCCTGGGGCTGCTGATCAATTTGTTAAAGCAGCCGGAACTCGAACCCTTAAAAAAAGACCTGGATATAAATTCCGACTCCCGCATTCTGCTTTTTTCAACCGAAGGGGACACGGATCCGGAGATGTATCGAAAGATCGTATGGGGCATCGATGAATTCGGAATTGGGAATGCGGAAGGCGGAAAATAAGAAAAGGCGCAAGGCATAAAGGTCGAAGGTATAGGGTATAAGGTGTCCGGAATTCGGAAGTTGGAATGCGGAATGCGGAATTACTCGATATTGGACATTAGATTTGGGATTCATTCGATTTTAGATTTTGGATCTGGGATTTCGGATTGGGAGAAGATAACATAAGACCAGAAATTAAATGGTAGAAGGTGTAAGGTAGAAAGTATATGGGGCTAAAGGCACCAGGCTTAGGGCGCAGGGTTTTAAAAGGATATAATCATTTAC
>JAIVWA010000422.1:0-4586 GCA_049190255.1 Gammaproteobacteria bacterium
TCGATTTCGGATTTGGGATTTGGGATTTCGGATTGGAAAGAGATGGAGTGAGGCTTACGCGTTGCGGGTTGCGAGTTGCGGACATGGGAATTAGACAATCGTCATTCGTCAATAGTCAATCCTGAGGGAGGGATGATAGATTCCGAGGGAGGATCTGCGTACAGCATGGAAACCATATTGCGGCCTTTTTGTTTGGAACGATACATGGCTTTGTCCGCTCGCTGAATGAAGGTGGAAAGTTCTTCCTTGTGTTGATATTCCGTGACCCCGATGCTGATGGTAATCCTAACGTCTTTTCCGTTCAGCGGTGAAAACCGCTCGGTCTCCAGCGCCTCTCGAATACGCTGGGCAACGGTTCCGGCCTCCTCGCCGTCGGTTTCCGGCAAAATTACCGTAAACTCCTCTCCGCCGTACCGGTAAGCGGTATCGTTGGCCCGCAGGCAGGATTTTATTATCTGGCTGAAGCGAACCAGGACTTTATCCCCTTCAAGATGACCGTAACTATCGTTGTAATCTTTGAAGTGATCGAGATCCAGCAATAACAGCGTGAGAGGATGTTTGTAGCGGTTAAAGCGATCAACCTCCGTTTCCAGCTGGGAATAAAAGGATCGTGAGTTGAAAAGTTTGGTAAGGCCGTCGGTGACGGCAAGCTTTTGCAGCTTTTCCATCATCCGGATGCGTTCCCTGGTGAGATCGCGTTCTTTAAGCACTCGCTTTAATCGCAGCATCAGTTCTTCGAGACGAACCGGTTTGATAACAAAATCGCTGGCGCCAATGTTAATCGCCTCTTCATAGGAGTAGTCGTCGCTGTAACCGGTCATCACGATGACATCGGAATTCTTGTCTCTTTTTATGATTTTGGTCAATTCCAGGCCACCCATGGCGGGCAGAATGATGTCCGTGATAACGACTTGAAATGATTTTTTTTCTAAAATTTCGAGTGCTTCTTCGGCGCAGGACACCGCATCGGATTTATATCCGGCAGAGTTGACGTACTCATTCATGGTACTGCGCACAGAAACATCGTCATCGACGATTAGGACGCTGATATTTTTATTCGATGATGCCATAAAAATTCCGTTCTGAATTATAAAAAACGAAAGCAGACTTGACAGGAGCTCCAAAAAATTGATAAAAGGCTAAATTTATTAATTATTATTTACAAGTATATCGGGAAATAAATCCAGTGTCAACCGTCTTTTACGTTGGTAGGTTCAGGGTTCTGGGTTCAAAGGTTAAAGACCGTTGATCCGTAATTCTGTAGGATTATGCTTATTAATGATACGCTTCCTTAATAATCCGGAGCGCTGAGCCGGGAACATTAGCGCCCAGCTCTCCAGAACCCAAACCCTGAACCAAGAACCCTGAACCTTTGAACCCATATTTACATATGCAAAACATAAGAAACTTCAGTATCATCGCCCATATTGATCACGGCAAATCCACCCTGTCAGATCGACTCATCCAAACGACCAATATCATATCTGATCGAGACTTTAAGGACCAGATCCTCGATACGATGGACATTGAAAGGGAACGCGGGATCACAATTAAAAGCCAGACCGTATGCCTGCCGTATACCGCCGAAGACGGAAAGACCTATTTTTTAAATCTCATCGATACCCCGGGACATGTGGACTTTACATATGAAGTCTCACGATCCCTTGCCTCCAGCGAAGGTGCCTTGCTGGTGATCGATGCCAGCCAAGGGGTTGAAGCCCAAACCCTGGCCAATTTATACCTGGCCCTGGAACATGATCTGGAAATTATTCCGGTCATCAACAAAATTGACCTGCCGTCTGCTGATATCGACCGGGTTAAAAAGCAGATTCAGGACGACCTCGGACTCGATCCGGATGAAGCCATTGAGGTATCGGCCAAGGAAGGCACAGGGATTGAAGACCTGCTGGAGGCAATTGTGAACAAACTGCCACCGCCGACCGGCAATCCTTCCGAACCGCTGAAGGCCCTGATCTTTGATTCACACTACGACTCCTATCGAGGCACCATCGTGCACTTTCGTGTTTTTCAGGGAACAATTGCCACCAAAGAAGTCATCACCTTTATGTCCAACAAGGCGGTCTACAAGATTGAAGAAGTCGGGATATTCCAGCTGGAGATGATAAAGCAAAAACAACTTTCGGCCGGGCAGGTCGGCTATATGATTGCCGGAATCAAGACTGTCAGCGACACCCGCTGCGGGGATACCATCACCTTGAAAGAACGGCCCTGTGACACGCCCATGTCCGGTTTCAAAGAAGCCAAGCCGGTCGTCTTTTCATCCATCTACCCGGTGGCTTCGGATGGATACGAAGATTTGGTCATTGCCCTTGAAAAACTGAAGCTTAACGATGCCGCCTTGATCTATGAAAAAGATACTTCCGTCGCCCTGGGATTTGGTTTCCGCTGCGGCTTTCTGGGCCTGCTGCACCTGGAGGTGGTTCAGGAGCGTCTCGAGCGGGAATACGGGCTTTCGCTTATCCTCACCGCACCATCGGTTCAATATCAATTGACCATGAGCGATGGTACCGAATCGGTCATCGACAACCCTGCGCTGTACCCGGATCCGACCCTGATTGAACTGACCAAAGAGCCCTTTATTCGCGCCGCCATCATCGTTCCGGATCGCTACATGGGCGTGGTGATGAAACTGTGCCTTGATCGGCGCGGTGTAAATAAAAATTACCAGTATCTGACCAGTGATCGGCTCGAAATGATCTTCGAACTACCCCTGGCGGAAGTTATCTATGATTTCTATGACAAGCTCAAATCCGTCACCCAGGGATACGGTTCTTTTGACTACGATATCATCAATTTCCAGGTGACAGACCTGGTTAAAATGGACATTCTGATCAACGGCGAGCGGGTGGACGCTCTGTCCCAGCTGGTGCACCGAGACAACGCGGTGGCAAGAGCACGGCTAGCCTGTGAAAAATTGCGCGAAGAAATTCCCAGACAGATGTTTAAAATCGCCATTCAGGGTGCCATCGGCGGAAATATTATCGCCCGCAAAACCGTATCTGCTTTCAGAAAAGATGTGACCGCCAAATGTTACGGCGGAGACGTGACACGCAAACGAAAATTGCTGGAAAAGCAGAAAAAAGGCAAAAAGCGAATGAAGATGGTCGGACAAGTCATGATCCCCCAGTCGGCATTTTTAGCTGTACTGAAGACGGATACGGACTGACTCTCGATTGTGGATTTGGGATTTCGGATTTGGGATTGAAAGGATTTAGGAATTTAGGAATTGAATGAATTCTATCTATTTTAATTGATTGTATCCTTTAATCCCTCAATCCCTAAATTCCTCAATTCCCCAATTTGGCGTTAATAAATATAAATAGTGTCCCAGAAATCGACTCTTTTTTAGAATTAATGACGAGGTCTGTAATCAACTCACTACCCAAGGTGTGGATCCGATATTATGAAAAAAATTGCAATTCTTCCCGGTGACGGCATTGGCCCGGAGGTCATGCCGGAAGCCATTAAAATCCTGGACACAGTTAGCAAAAAATTTGAACTGCAGCTGGAATATGAATTTGGTGACGTGGGGGGCATGGCCTACGACAAGCACGGCACCGCCCTGCCGGATCAAACCTTAAAGCTGTGTGAGTCCAGCGACTCGATTTTATTCGGTTCTGTCGGCGGACCCCGATGGGAATCACTGCCACCGGAAGCGCAGCCGGAACGGGCCGCCTTGCTTCCTTTACGCAAGCATTTTAAACTGTTTTGCAATCTGAGACCGGCAAAAGTCTTCAAAGCGCTGGTGCAATCCAGTCCGCTGCGTGCGGACATTGTGGGAGACGGATTCGACATTCTCTGTGTCCGTGAGCTTACCGGCGGTATATACTTCGGTCAGCCCAAAGGCAGAGAAGGCAACGGGTCTGATGAAAAGGCCTTTGACACCATGGTGTATAGCAGGCGGGAAATCGAAAGAATTGCCGAATGGGCATTTACTTCCGCTCGCATCCGACGCAAACGGGTCACCTCGATAGACAAAGCCAATGTGCTGACATCCATGGTTCTGTGGCGAGAGGTTGTCGCCGAAGTCGGCCAAAAATTTAGTGATGTAGAGTTAAACCACCTGTATATCGACAACGCCACCATGCAGTTGGTGAAAGATCCCCGTCAGTTCGATGTTTTATTATGCGGAAATATGTTTGGAGACATCATTTCGGATGAGTGCGCCATGCTGACCGGATCAATGGGACTGTTGCCGTCGGCCAGCATCAACGAAAAAAGCTTCGGGCTTTTTGAACCGGCGGGGGGCTCGGCACCTGACATTGCCGGCCGGGGAATCGCCAACCCGGTAGCCCAGATTCTATCTGCCGCCATGATGTTAAGATACAGCTTCGGATTTGAAGATGCCGCCCGGACCATAGAGCAGGCTGTTGCCGGGGTGCTCGAAGCCGGCATCCATACCACGGACATCGCAATGGATAAAGACAAGGCCGTCGGTACGGTCGCAATGGGTGATGCGCTGGTGGAAAGGATCCGGACAAGCCGGAATTGAAGATTGAATATTCAATCACGTTCTTTTTCCCTCTCTTTCAATCCGTCCTGGTAGCATTTCTTCCCGTACCAAT
>JAIVWA010000423.1:0-4577 GCA_049190255.1 Gammaproteobacteria bacterium
AAATATGGGATAAATCCATATTTACAACCACTTAACCAATCAACTAATCAACCAATCAACGATATCTGTATAGACATAACCTAACCCGGATAAACCGGAAATCCGAAACTCGAAATACGAAATACGAAACAAATTCGAATCACCAAAATTCAAATGACCCAAACAAAACCGTAGCCCCGATAAACCCGAATCAAGCAGGTTAAAAAAGTTGAGCAGCAGCTCAATTTTGTGAAAAACACTGGTAGGTAAAAGTTTACAGCGATGCCAAAAAATTTCTTTGCACTAAAAACAACAAATTTACAACTAAGATTCTAACCTGAGCGGTTCAACCCATGTAAAATGAAAGGACGACAACAGATGCGACGCAAACACTCTGAAGTGACAGATCCAAAAGAAATTGAGCGAATTCTCTCGTTGACCAATATCGGTCGTTTGGCCACGGTCGGTGAAGACGGTTTTCCCTATATAACTCCGGTAAATTTCATCAGCCTGGAAGGCAATATTTACTTTCATTGCGCTCCCAAAGGTGAAAAGCTGGACAACCTGATCCGGGACCCCCGTGTATGTTTCGAGATCGATGTACCCCTTTCCTATCTCGATATCGGTTTAGATCCCAATCGTCCCATCTGTCACCTGCACCAGTACTATCATTGCGTGATTATCCGCGGAAACGCTACCGATGTTAAAGATAGTACCCTTAAATTGACCGCCCTCAATGCCCTGATTGCCAAGCATGAAAAGACCGAAGATTTTACGCCGGTCACCGCCGAGATGCCCGGCTATAAAGCCTGCAAAGTAATCGAGATCAAACCCGATTCAATCACCGCCAAAAGCGATCTGGGTCAAAACGTACCGGATGAAAACAGACGAACCATTGCCGAATATTTATTTAAACGCAATCAGCCCGGTGATCGCGAGGCGGTAAGGGCCATGGGCTTTAACTTCTAATAAATTTAATTAGAACCTGCTGAAGGCGAGGTCTTGAAATGAATAAAAAAGAGTTGATTAAACGGGTGGCTGAAAAGTTGGACAATGCGCCCCAAAAACTGGCCGCTCAGGCTGTCGAGGCTGTTTTTGAATCAATTGGCGAAGGACTCCAGGAAGACGGTGTTGTCACCATCGGAAAATGGGGCACCTATTCCGCCGAGGATCTGTGATGTTGGGTTGAGCCGGTTGGCCCGTTGGTCCGCCTCCGGCGGATTAGATAAAAACCCGACAGGATTCCTTTGACAAACAGATTCCTTTTCCCTATGATACGCGCTCAAAATTGCGCCCGGGCGCATGAAAATAACAACGGATTTGAAACTGAAAAGAAGGCTAATCCACCGGGTGGTTTTAATTTTTATTTGATTTCGGAGTGATGGAGTATTGGAGCGGTTCGATTGTGGATTTGGGATTGCGGATTGTGGATTTTAATTATGAATTTGTAATGATTCTAATTTTTTCAATCCGAAATCTGCAATCCGAGATCCGAAATCCCCTGACTCCAGTACTCCATCACTCCAGTACTCCACGGCCGAAACTTTCAAGAAGTTTTGACAATCCTAACCTTACCTTTTATTGGTCATCGGTACGAATTTTTATAGACCTAACATGGGCATCCAGGCCTTCCAGCTCAGCCAGACGCATCACATCGGCGGCCTCTTTTTTAAAGGCTTTCTTTGAATAGTGGATAATACTGGTCTTTTTAATGAAATGATCCACTGAGAGGGCCGAAGCAAACCGCGCTGTGCCGGCGGTGGGCAGCACATGATTGGGGCCGGCCATATAATCTCCCAGCGGTTCAGGGGTGTAGTGCCCCAGAAATACGGCCCCGGCATTGCGAATCCACCCCAGGTAATCAAAAGGCTCGTTGATTTGAAGCTCGAGGTGTTCCGGTGCGATCCGGTTGGCCAGTCCAAAGGCGGCCTCTAGATCGTCCACAACGAATACGGCGCCAAAGCGCTTTAGTGATTCCCGGGCGATGTCCTGGCGGGATAAACTGGCAAGCTGTTTGTCAATCTCGGCTGCCACCGCTTTTGCCGTCCGGCCCGAATCGGTCACCAGGATAGCCGAAGAAAGTACATCATGCTCGGCCTGGGAGAGCAAGTCCGCGGCAGCATATTCGGGGGTGGCCGAATGATCGGCAATGACCAGGACCTCGCTGGGTCCGGCAATCATGTCGATGCCGACGGTACCGGAGACAATTTTTTTAGCCAGGGTAACATAGATATTGCCGGGTCCTGCGATGACATCCACTTTGGGAATCGTTTTGGTACCGTATGCCAGGGCCGCGATGGCCCAGGCGCTTCCCACCTTGTATATGTCTTTTATCCCGACCTTTTTAGCCGCCGCCAGCAGATGGGGGTTCACCCCGCCCGCTCTCGTCGAAGGCGTTACCATAACCAGGTTTTTTACCCCGGCGATTTTAGCCGGGAGAGCCGTCATCAAAACGGTGGAGATCAAAGGCGTTTTGCCGCCCCGGGCCCCGGGCACATAAACACCGGCGGCATCCACCGGGTTCACCAATTGCCCCAGCATCGTGCCGGATCTTTGGGTATCTATCCAGGACTGTTGCACCTGCTGCCGGTGAAAGGCCTCTATCTGCAAAGCCGCGCGATTCATAGCGCGAACAAAACCCCGATCCACTTTTTTTATCGCGGCCGCCATCTCCGGGGCGGTTACTTTAATCGAGTCAACGGTCAATTTGGGAGCGTCAAAACGGTTGGCATACTTAATAACAGCGTCATCGCCATTACGCCGGACATCGTCAAGGATCCGCGCAACCGCCTGATAATCTTTTTTCCTGAAGGTAAGACCGCGGTTGACAATAGCGGTTATCTTTTTTGCAGCCGCTTTTGATGGGTAGTGGTAGATTTTCATGTTTTTGTTTCCTTTTATAAGGTTCAAAGGTTCAGGGTTCAGCGTTCAGGGTTGAACAGCGAACCGCAGAATGTCGAAGTAGAACTTTTCGGCTAATTCCGTAACCCGCAGCTCGCAACCCACAACTCGCAACACGTAACTCGCAACACGTAGCCCTGAACCTTGGAACCCTGAATCATTGACGGAGGAAAACATGAAAGCAGACAGAATCCACAATTTCAATCCGGGGCCGGCGGCACTTCCACTGACCGTGCTCGAAGAAATCCAGGAAAACCTTTTAGATTTCCAGGGATCCGGCATGTCAATTACCGAGATCAGTCACCGGGCCCGGGAATTTGACGATGTTATCAACGACGCGGTGGATCGAACCAAAAGATTGTTGAACCTGGATGACAAATTTGAGGTGCTTTTCATTCAAGGGGGTGCCAGTTTGCAGTTTTGTATGATCCCCATGAATTTTTTACCGGAGGGTCGATCAGCAGACTATGTGGATACCGGCACCTGGTCCACCAAAGCCATTAAAGAAGCCGAACTTCAGGGAAAATCCATTCAGGTCGTGGCCTCCTCCGCGGCTAAAAATTATTCCTATATCCCGAAAAACATTGCGTTCAATTCCGATGCCGCTTTCGTCCATCTGACCTCCAACAACACCATAAAGGGAACCCAGTGGGCCGAATTTCCGGACACCAAAGGCGTGCCCATCATTTGCGACATGTCGTCGGACATGATGAGCCGGCCGCTGGATGTCGAAAAATTCGGTATGCTTTATGCCGGGGCCCAAAAAAATGTCGGCCCCGCCGGCGTATGCCTGGTGATTATCCGCAAGGATTTGCTGGATTGGATTCCGGATACGGTGCCGACCATGCTAAAGTATACCACCTTTGCCGCTAAAAACTCCCTGTACAACACCCCCCCTTGTTTTGCGGTCTACACCGTCCAGCTCGTGTTAAAGTGGCTGGAAGAAACCATTGGCGGTCTGGAAAACATGGCCGCCATAAATCAGACCAAAGCGCAACTGCTCTATGGTTTTATGGATGGCGGCGAATTTTACCGGGCCACCGCCCAAGCAGACAGCCGGTCGACGATGAATGTCACCTTTCGCCTGCCCAACGAAGACCTGGAAAAGCAATTCGTCGAGCAGGCCCTGGCAAACGGCCTGGGCGGTCTCAAAGGCCACCGGTCGGTGGGGGGTTGCCGGGCGTCCATTTACAATGCCGTATCGCTGGAAGCTGTGGAAGCGTTGGTTGAGTTTATGAAAACCTTTGAAAAGGATAATTGGGTTGATTAAGTTGATGGAGTTGATTGGTTGATTGGAAAGGCTGAGTTTATTGAGTTTACTCTAACGGTTATTTTCAGTTTTACTTGACATTACCAATGAATACGAATTATTACAATCAGTAGGAATTTTGGAGGCTAAGTCTAATTAATACAACCAAAAGGAGGTTTTAATGGACAAAATTCTAAGAATCAACATGGGTGCCGACGGTGGCCCGGAAGTAAAAACCGAACCATTGGGTGATTATGCCGGTTTGGGCGGACGCGCGATGACTTCTGGCATCGTTGCCAAAGAAGTCCCCGCGCTGTGTCATCCCCTGGGCGAAGACAACAAGCTGGTGATTGCACCGGGTATGCTGAGCGGCTCTGTGGCGGCCATGTCCGGACGGATCTCGGTCGGCTGCAAAAGCCCGTTGACCGGCGGTATCAAAGAAGCAAAT
>JAIVWA010000424.1:0-4563 GCA_049190255.1 Gammaproteobacteria bacterium
AGAAGGAAAACCAAAAACCGGCATCGGAAAATTTCCGTGCCGGTTTCGGTCACTCGGTTCGATTTTGGGCAAAAGTGAGGTTATTAGGCACCCGCCATTAATTCCCCCACTAGTTTAGAAAATCTGGAAGGATCATCCACCTTGCCGCCTTCGCCGATAACGGCCAGATCCAACAGCAGATGGATGTAGTCGTTAAGCCGGGCGTCGTCTTTGTCCGCTTCAAACATGGTGTGGACTTTTTCCATGACCGGATGAGCCATGTTGAGTTCCAGCACGCGCTTGTTTTCCGGTGTCGGCTGACCGGCGGACTTGAGAATTTTTTCCATGTAGCCGCTCATATCAAAGGTATCGCCGGACAGGCAGGCCACCGAGCCGGTTAAGCGCGTGGACGGGCGGACTTCCTTGATGGTGTCCTCCAGTTTCGCCCGGATGTGTTTGAACAGGGTTTCGTACTTGTCCTTTTTGTCTTCATCCACTTTGTCGAGATCGAGATCACCTTTTTCAGCGCTTTTCAACTTCTTGCCGTCGTATTCGGTCAGCGCCTGGGTCACCCACTCGTCAATCGGGTCGGTCATCAGCAGGACTTCAACGTCCTTTGATTTGAGCTGTTCAAGCAGCGGACTGTTGATCAGGGCCGACAGGTTTTCGCCGGTGATGTAATAAATTTCCTTCTGGTCCGGCTGCATGGCCTCGACGTATTCCTGCAGTGACCGCCACTTGCCGTCCGACTTGGTGGTCTTGTATCGCAAAAGGTCGGCAATTTTGGTTTTATTTTCAAAATCAGTTTGCACACCGACTTTGAGCACCGCACCGAATTCTTCCCAGAATTTTTCGTAGGTTTCCTGTTCCAGGCCGTTTAGCAGATCAAACAGCTTTATCACCAGGTTACGTCGAATGTTGCGCACCAGGCGATCCTGCTGAAGAATTTCGCGGCTGACATTCAGGTTGAGATCCGACGCATCAACCACGCCCTTGACAAAACGGAGGTATTCCGGCATCAGCTCTTTGCAGTCGTCCATGATGAATACGCGTTTGCAGTAAAGATGCACACCGTGCTTGCCTTCCGGGTTGAACAGGTCAAACGGCGCCTGGGAGGGGATATACAACAGGGCCGTGTATTCGGTGGTGCCTTCCAGCTTGAGATGGAGCTTTTCCAGGGGCGGATTCCAGTCGTGGCTGATGTGCTGGTAAAATTGGTTGTATTCCTCATCACTGACGTCATTTTTATTTTTGGACCAGATGGCCTTCATGGAGTTTAAAGTTTCTTCCTTCACCACTTTGCGGGTGGTCTCCCCGATGGTCTTACCGTCTGAATCCTTGATTTGTTCCGCTTCGGGGATGGGTTCGTCTTTTTCCACCTCCATGACGATCGGATAGGCCACAAAATCGGAATGTTGTTTGACGATGTTGCGGATAGTCCATTCGTCGGTGAAATCCTGCTCGCCTTCTTCCTTTTTTTTCAGCTCCAGGGTAATAACCGTGCCCCGGCGGTCTTTTTCGGCCTCGGTGATCGTAAATTCTCCGTCCCCGTGGGATTCCCAGCGGACAGCCGTGTCACTGCCCGCAGCCCGGGTCAGCAGCGTAACTTTTTCGGCCACGATAAATGAGCTGTAAAACCCGACCCCGAACTGGCCGATCAACTCCGGTGTCATCGTGGCCTCCTTGTTGAGCTGCTCCATGGCTTCAAGAAAGCCGTTGGTTCCGCTTTTGGCAATGGTACCGATATTTTCCAGCACCTCATCGTAGTTCATGCCGATACCGTTGTCTTCAACCGTCAGGGTATTTTTGATTACATCCCGTTCGATTTTGATTTTGAATTCCGTATCGTCACCGAGGATACCTTCCTCGGTCTGGGCTTGAAAACGCAGCATGTCGATAGCGTCCGAAGCGTTGGATATCAGTTCCCGCAAAAATATTTCCCTGTTGGAATAAAGTGAGTTGATGATCAGATTCAGCAGCTGTTTGACTTCGGTTTTGAATTCATGGGTTTCGGTTTGGACGGCCATTTTCTAGCATACCTCCTGTTTTAGTAATATTCCAATTGAATTTAGTGGGCATATAATGAGTGCGTATTTGGGATTGTCAAGATGGGTAAATCTCCTGTATATATTGAAATATTAATCTGGAATCGATCCACTATTACTGGCAACCCGTATAGAAGTGGTTGACCCCTGAGGAGGGCAAGCAAATGAACCCCTTGGCAACTAAAAATACCTCCGGACCTATTGATCGAAAATCCTACATTCTGGGCATGATGACGGCCTTTGCAGAATGCGTTGCCAATGAGTGCAAAAAGTTGGCGCTGTCCCCTCCGTTTTATCCTGGTGACCAACATCGTGTGGTGTCGGAAGCCAAGAAGATGGCGGAGGATCAGGGTATTTGTTTGTGGTTTGAGAAAAACCTGGATATTCCTCTGGACCAACGGCTGAACTGGTTTGTTTTGTACAAATTCCCGGAAGTACTGGATCAATATCGCCGTTTAAGATCCGAAGGATTTAACCCAGCCTGGCATTTTGAAAAATTTTCTGATTTGCTGAGCTACGGGACAGCCTGGGGTCAGGGCGCCGAAGCTGTTGTTCCCGGATGGAGGGATAAGAAAGATACTAAAGATACATTTGCAAGGATTCTTCTCAAGCCGGGGGAATGGCCGATTCCGAGGTGAGGATAAAAAAGCTACCTCGCTTTTGACGGTGCTTATTTTCAGAGTATAATTTGGAGTAATCTGTATCCTAAAGTAAGGACTATCCGATCTAATCTTCATAGCCCGGTGGAGTCACGAAACCACCAACGAGCTCAGACAAACCCCGGGCGAAGGCTATGGTTGTCCGATCCTCGAATCTGGCACCGATAATCTGGATACCTACCGGAAGGCCTGATTCGCTCAGTCCAATTGGTGCTACAGTTGCCGGCAAACCCGATACAATGGCCATCGCTGTCCAGGCAAGGTTGTCTAAATAGGACCTTTTCTTCCCGTTGACCACCAATCGGCGATAGATTAACGGTTCCTTATGGTCATGAGGAAAGGCAACAGTAAGTGCTACAGGTGCAGGCAGAACATCGTAGTGTTCAAAGAATCCAGCCCACTTTGCTTGCTGTTTTTTCTGCCTTTCGACAAGCCCCTCAAACAGCGGTAAGAGCCCAGCCCGCATCCGATCGCGGATTTCCCCCAACAAATGCACGTTTTCCCACAGATGGATATCGGGACGGGCTTTCTCGTCTATTTCAAGACCAGCGCCGCGCAGTTTCTCCACTGTTTTCTGGAGTGTCTTTAAAACTTCAGAATCGATTTCGGCGGCAGGAGAGGAGTCCGTGAACCATACCGCAACGCGATAATCACTGAATTGCTGCCTCCGCGGAGGTAAGAGTTCAGGCCTTTTGCCGCTTTTATCTGTACTACCCGGAGTCGTCAAGACATCCAGGGCCAGTTCCAAATCATCGGCACTTCGGGCCAGAGGTCCGACTACGAAAAGCGGAATTGCCGGCATCTGGTGCGGGCGAACCTGGCCGGGCATTGGCGGTATATGCCCATATCTGGGAACGATTCCAAAGGTGGTTTTGTGTCCGAAAACCCCGCTATAGTGAGCCGGAAAGCGGACCGAGCCGGCCAAATCACTACCCAGCTCGAGGGGGGTGAACCCCGCAGCAAGGGCCGCTGCCGAGCCTCCTGATGAACCGCCGGGAGTTCTGGACAAATCCCAGGGATTATTAGTCGTACCATAGACTTTGTTGTAGCTTTGAAAATCACCACCATGATAAGGAACATTGGTCTTGCCAAAGATTATTGCACCTGCGTCGATAAGCCTTTGTACAGCTAATGCATTACGCTCCGGGATGTAGCTTTTGAGCATGGGGTCGCCTGACGTCGCCGGCATGCCAACCACTTCGAATACATCCTTTACAGTCATTGGCAGACCGTGAAGAGGCCCCCAGTCTTGACCTTGTGCGAGAGCTTTGTCTGCTCCCGCTGCCCGCGACCGGGCGGCCTCAACATCAAGGGCCACAACTGCATTGATATCCGCATTATAACGCTGTATGTGTTCGATGTAGAGGTTGAGAAGATTGAGGGAGGTGATCTCACCTCGCCGAATTAGGCCTGTTAACTCGGTAGCGGATTTAAAGAGGAGGGGGTCGATCTTTGGTGCAGATTTGGAATCGTACTTCTCACAGCAAATGAGAGCACTAATGAGAACCATAAGGACGCTTAGCTGAAGAACCTTCTTGCAAAGTGCCATGATCTGTCCTCCTGACTCTATGATTAAAAATCTGGTCACATAACCACATATCATCCGATTACTGATTTAGTTTATGGAAAATGGTGATATCTAATGAGGGGTCACAGAAAAATCGTATTTTCAAATTTCTGCGATCACTTGATAATCAAAATGTTGCCAAAATTAAAGATATTATATGAGTATCACAACTTTTTTGCGGTTTCAAAAGTAATGATAAATAGCAGATATTCAAACGTACCCACTACAATCTGTATATTCTTTCAATTGAAGCTTATTTAACCTTAACATTAGGCCAAGTTATTAGTCCATTGCGATCTATATCATATTTTTT
>JAIVWA010000425.1:0-4552 GCA_049190255.1 Gammaproteobacteria bacterium
CCCAAATCCCATCGAGCGTTCCTCAACTCGCAACCTGCAACCCGCAACCCGTAACCCGCAACTCGTAACTCGCATCCCGTAACCCGCAACTCGTACCCCGCAACCTTCTTCCGCATTCCGCATTCCGAATTCCGCATTCCTTCAAACTCGTTCGATCTCCTCAGTGCCAAACAGCCCATAGGGCTTGATCATCAAAACCAGCACCATCACCATAAAGGGAAAAACTTCGTTGATGGCCGGGATATAGGGGTCCAGATAACCGGCTGACAGAAATTCCAGAACCCCCACGAGCAGGCCGCCGATGATGGCGCCCAGAATACTGTCCAGACCGCCGAATATGACCGCCGGCAATACTTTAAGCCCCAGGTGGCTGAGTTCTACGCCGACGCCGCCGATATTGCCGATCAAAATGCCCCCGATGGAAGAGACCACCGCCGCAATAGACCAGCTCATGGCAAATACCCGTTTAACCGAAATCCCCATGCTCTGGGCCGCCGTCTGATGATCGGCCACAGCCCGCATAAATATACCGGTACGGGCATATTTAAAAAATACCGCGAAAAAGGTGAGCAGGACCAGAGAGATGCCCATGCTCCACAGATACAGGTAGGTAACCTTCACCCCCCAGAAATCGAGCGGTACTTCGGGGAAAATATTGAACTGTCGAATATCATTGCCCCACAGCATGATGACCACACCCCTCAGGATGTAAGTCAAACCCAGGGTTACCATGATGATGGATATGATCGGCTCCCCGATCAGGGGTCTGAGCACCAGTCGCTCGACCGCCAGGCCCAGCAACACCGAAAAACCCATGGTAATGATAAATGAAGCAAAGAAATTGAGCCCGAAATCCAGCGTCATCGAAAGGCAGATGTAGGCACCCACCATCATAAATTCGCCCTGGGCCAGATTGAGAATCGATGTGGATTTATAAATCAAGACAAAACCCAGCGCCACCAAGGCGTAAATGGATCCCATGGACAGACCGGTTACTAAAAATTGCATAAAGAAGAAAAATTCGCTTCGCACCTATAATCCTCCAAATTGCATAAAGGTCACGCACACTTCTCTTTGGTCATAACCATCAATTTTATTTGCAAATAGCAAGTGTAATAAATACGAAATTCGAATTTGTTTCGGATTTCGAATTTCGGATTTCTAATTTATAATTCCTCACTTCGCTTCAACGCCCTTTGTTTTATCCCTGTACCCAACAAAATCACTCCTGGGTAAAGATCACCGCCTAAGCTGCGCCCAGAAACCCTTCTTTTTCAGCAGATCCTGGTAGGCGTCTTCCGGTTTCATGGTACGCATAATGAGATTTGTGCGCAATGTGGCCGTCTTGCCGTCCTGGTAGCGGATAACCGTTTCAATGGGAAGTTCTTCCACATCACTGTAAAGGGCGGCGATTTCTTTGACATATTTCTGGTTGATGAATTTCCGTCGAATTTTTTTGGTGCGGGTCAGCTCCTCATCGTCCGGATCCAGTTCCTTATAGAGTAGAAGAAACTTGCGGATGCGGGCCTTCTCCGGTAGAGTGGCATTTACCCTCACCACTTCCCCTTCAATCAGATCATAGATGTCATTTTTTCCCGACAGATCCGAGTAGGTTGTATAGTTGATGCGGTGGTCCTCGGCCCATTTGCCCACGTGCTTGTAATCAATGCAAATCATGGCCGTAACAAAATCCTGTTCATGGCCGAGTACCACGGATTCGACAATATAAGGACAGAATTTAAGCTTGTTTTCGATAAACATCGGGGAAAACTTGGCGCCGCTGTTCAGATGCATCAAATCCTTGACCCGATCGATAATCACCAGATGACCATCGTCCGTAAAAAAACCCGCATCACCGGTGTGCATCCACCCGTCGATAATCGTCTCCTGTGTGGTCTCCTCGTTTTTCAGATATCCCTGAAACAGACCCGGTCCCCGGGATAAAATCTCACCCACTCCTTCTGCGTCGGGCTCAAAAATTGAGATCTCCGCTGCGGGCACCGGAATCCCCACCGAATCAAAATTAATGTCACCATCCCGATGAATGGTTGAGTATCCGGCAACCTCCGTCTGCCCGTAAATCTGTTTCAGGTTGACGCCCAGGGCATGAAAGAAACGAAACACATCGGGCCCTAAGGCGGCACCGCCTGTCATGGCGGATCGAATCCGGGAAAAACCCAATCGATCCCGCAGGGCCCGGAACATGACGGCATAGGCTAACCAGTAAAGTATTTTCCATCCCAGCGGCGGAACTTTTTTCTCGAATTTAAAATCCGCCCAGCGATAGCCGATGGGCAGGCATAGGTTGTAGATGAGCTTTTTGAGAAATGAGGCATCCAGGTGCTTGACCATGACCTGCCGTGAAATACCTTCCCACATTCGGGGGGATGCCACCACCAGGCTGGGAGCGATTTCATAAAGGTCCGCCATGGCTGTTTCCGGGTCTTCCGGAAAATTCAGGGTATATCCCGCATAAAGTGAGGAAAAGACACTCATGGTTTGCTCCACTATCCAGGGCAGCGGAATAAAAGAAAGAAACTGGTCGTCCGGCTGCTTGGGATCCACCTCATCCAAAGAGGCGACCATGCTGATGATGTTTTTATGGGTCAGCAAAGTGCCTTTGGGGTTGCCGGTGGTACCCGATGTGTAGCAAATTATGGCCAAATCATCTTCGTTAATGGCACGGACATTTTTATCGAAGCGTTCCCGCTCTTTGCGATGTAACTGCTGACCCAGGCGCTCGATATCGACAAACGCTACGAGAAGGTCCTTTTCTTCATAATCCCACAAACCTTTGGGATCGGTGTAAATGATCTTTTTAAGACGGGGCAGTTGATCTTTTAAATCCAGGATCTTGTCAACCTGTTCCTGGTCTTCAGCCACAACCATGGTGGCTTCCGAATGGTCGATAATATAAGCAACTTCGCTGAGTATCGAGTCCTGGAAGACTCCGATGGGAATTGCACCGGCAGCCTGGGCAGCCAGTTCGGCATAAATCCATTCCGGTCGATTGTTGCCGATAATACCGATGGTCTCGCCGGATTTGAGTCCGAGGGAAATCAGGCCCAGGGAAAAATTGCGCACATGTTCCAGGTATTGGCGCCAGGTTACCGACTGCCAGATCCCGAATTCTTTTTCCCGCATGGCCACACGGCCATCGCCAAAGCGCCTGGCGTTTCTGACCAGGAGGGCGGGAAGGCTTTTGGGGGTTTTATTGCTATCGTCTTGAAGTTGATTCATTATAATTCTTCGTTATCTCCGATTATCGCTTAAGCCCAAAACCTCGCAGGAGACTCCGTATGGTGGAAAAGCGAACCGCAGAACCGTAGAATATCGAATGTCGAATGTCGAAGGGTGGTTTCGCTGCGCTCGATCTATTTAAAGAAAATCGATAGAATTCCTTCCTTCGACATTCGATATTCATTATTCGATATTCGATATTCTTTTTTTATGCATACCCGGCTCTATCGATTAAAGGCGTGAATACGCTTTCTCATCCTCACCAAGGTAGGCCCGAATAACCTGGGCATTTTCCTGTATCTCCCGGGGCGAGCCCTCGGCAATTTTCTGTCCGAATTCCAGCACACACACCCGGTGCGAAATATCCATGACAACGCCCATGTCATGCTCGACCAGGATGATGCTCACATCCCACATTTGATTGACATTGAGAATAAAGCGGGCCATGTCCTCGGTTTCCTCCAGGTTCATGCCCGCCATGGGTTCGTCCAGCAGCAGAACTTCCGGCTGCATGGCCAGCGCCCGGGCGAGTTCCACACGTTTCTGAAAACCGTAAGGCAGGGTGCCCACCACTTTTTTTCGAATGGCTTCGATCTCCAGCAGATCAATGATTTTCTCTTCGATCTCCTGGCGCAGTTTCAATTCCTCGCGCCGGGTTCGGCCCCAGTAAATGATATCTGAAAAGATCCCGGATTTAAGAAAGGCGTGTCGCCCGAGTTTGATGTTATCCAGGACAGTCATCCCTTTGAAGAGCTCAATATTTTGAAATGTGCGCGCAATGCCCAGTTTGGCAATTGCGTGGGTAGGAACACCAAGAATGTCTTTGCCTTTGTACAGGATCTGGCCTTCCTGGGGGGTGTAAAAACGGCTGATACAGTTCAGCAGACAGGTTTTACCGGCCCCGTTGGGTCCGATAATGGCGAAGATTTCACCACCGAAAAGCCCGGTATCGATGTTATAAAGCGCCTGAACTCCGCCGAAGGCCAGAGACACATTCTCAACTTTTATAATAGCTTCATCACTCACTCTGATCCACTTTCCGCTTGGGTCTCTTTTTTAACTGCTGTGCAATTTGGTACCTTAATTGTTATTTTTTTGCGTTTTATGGCAAGATCTTTTTGTGTAAAAATCAAGTTATCCAAAGAAATGCCTAAAATGCCTAAATTGCACTTTAGGCATTTTCCGGTTTATCCGGGTTAGGCTTTTCATCATTAACAATGCGTCCTCTTTTGAGTCGGCATAATATTTCGGTCGTCGTCCGATCACCTGAAATCCGAGTTTCTGATAAAGTTCTACGGCCGGGATGTTTGAG
>JAIVWA010000426.1:0-4549 GCA_049190255.1 Gammaproteobacteria bacterium
ATCTAAAATTAGGTGATTCCATGCCCACCGGTGCCTGTGGTATCAACTGTGATGTATGCAAGTTAAATTTGCTGGGGACCTGTTCGAGCTGCGGGCCGGGGACAAGTTTGGAAGCTGAGAAAAAACTAGCCGCCCAGCAGCGGTTGCTGGGAAGCACCTGCTCCATTTTGGCCTGTGCCAAATTGAATCAAAAAGAATATTGCATGCGCGATTGCAATCAATATCCCTGTGACAACTTTCGTGCAGGCCCCTACCCTTTCAGCCAAGGATTTTTAAACATGCAGCAACGACGTCTGAAAGAAAGACCACCGGCTTTGGCCCCGGACGGATCCCGGATCACGGTGGATGCCGCCTACTGGGATGAATTGTTGAAAAGAAATATCGATACCCTCTGCAACTTCACCCTTTTTGAAAGCGACTCATCCGGACACCTGAGGTTTCATTTTTTAAATGAAGATATAATGGTTGACCTGAAGGAGCGGTGTCTGAAGCGAATGGAAAATGATCGGTGGTCAAAAACAGAGGACCCGCTTCTTGAACTGGTAACCGTTTTGTACCTGATAAACGTTAACGGGCTATATCCCATGGATAAAGATATCGTCGGAGTAAAAGATCTGAAAGAGGCCCATTTTTTCCAGGGACCCCATGCGCTTAAAACAGAACCGCTCGTCAGACGCTATGGCACAGATTTAAATGGCTTCAACCAGGTCGCAGAATATCTGGAAGGTGAACCCCGGGATATGGCTGACACCGCTTACAGATTGCTGCCTTTTCCAAGAGTTCCTTTATACTACCTGCTCTGGCAAGGAGACGAGGAATTCGAACCCCGGGTAACGGTTCTTTTAGACCGGTCCATTGAAAATGCTCTGGCAGCTGATGCGATCTGGGCCCTTATCAATAGAGTATCTACTGCCTTGCTTGAAGGCTGCGTAATTTGAAAAGCCACTTTACGAAAACCACAATTCAACATACTGCAATATTGAACATAGGGGCTTTACCCCAACTGGCCTCCGGCCCGGAGGGAATGATGGAACAAAAGAATACGGCCATTAAAATTACTATAATTCCAATAAGTTGTAGAAATTCAGAGGCGTTTAATTATTGACACGCAGACAACAAAATGGTAGATAGTACGATACACTTTCGGAACCGAGAAAAGCAGGAATTTAGAAAATGGGAATCAAAGAAAGGTCTGCCGCTCGCCGAAAACGAATCGTCGGGCATCGGGCCACTGACTTTAAAGATGCGGAAAATTGGGATCTGGATTTTTGGCAAAGCCAAACGCCGGAGCAACGTTTGTCTGCCCTGGTGGCAATCCGCAGAGATGTAATTAAGGTCGAACAAGCGCGTTTACAAAATAAAAGAACCGCAAATGATGGGCGATAAGAATGGACGCGATCCAGGATTTTGAAGATATGCTCCAATTTCTGGATAAACACAATGTCCGGTATCTCATCATTGGCGGTTTAGCGTTTATCTACCACGCAAAACCCCGCTACACCAAGGATATGGATCTATGGATAGACCCTGAACCTGAAAACATAAAACGCGCGAATCATGCCCTCGCTGAATTCGGCAGTCCTTTTTTACTGGATCCAAATAATATCAAGGAAATTCTACAATTGGGTGTTGCTCCTGACAGAATCGACCTCATTCTGCATGTAGATGGAACAAGATTTGAAACTGCCTGGAAAAAGCGAATCAAAGGACAGTACGGAAACGCCAGCGCCAATTGGATAGATCTGGACAGCCTCATCCGCATCAAAAGCGGCATAGACAATCCACGGCATCAAGAGGATGCTAGGGTATTGCGTGAGGTTAAAAAACGTCGCAAGAGATCAATGAAATCCAAAAAAAGTTGAAACAATTTCTACCTGCTCATCTCTAACTCGGAAAAACCGCTCTCAAGCCTTTTGCTTGTCAAACACCTCCGGATTCACGATGTGGGCCGGCTTACCCCCCTGATAATACTCGATCAACTGCTCCACCACCCCCACACTCATATTATTCATACCCTCAAAAGTAAAAGCGGCGGTATGGGGGGTTAACACGACGTTGTCCAACTCCAGCAACGGTGAGTCACTCGGGGGTTCATTTTCAAATACATCAAGGCCGGCGCCGGCGATAACGTTATTTTTTAAAGCATCGTAAAGATCCGCTTCATTGACAATGCCGCCGCGGGCAGCGTTGATCATAATCGCTGACGGCTTCATGAGGCCCAAGGTTTTGGCATTAATCATCCATTTGGTTGCGGGAATCAGCGGTACGTGAATGCTGATGATATCGGAAACCCTGAGCAACTCCTCGATCTCCACCTTCTCGATACCCTGCTCGGTGGCAAACGCCTCCGGCCAGAACGGATCATAGGCCACGACCTTCATTTGAAACCCTTTGGCCCGTAAGGCCACACAGCGGCCAATGGCACCCAGTCCGATTAACCCGAGGGTTTTCTGCCAGATTTCAAGCCCCATTATTTTGGTGTGCTCCCAGCGTTTTTCCCGCAGGCTCTGGTCACAATAGATAATTTTTCGCGCCACATTCAACATCAGGGCAAAGGTGTGGTCGGCTACGGCCTGGTTGTTGGCACCCGGGGTGTGAAAAACGATGGCATCATGACGGGTAGCGGCGTCGATATCCACGGTATCCAGCCCGGCACCCATTTTGGCGATGACCTTCACCCCCGGCGCCATGTCCAGGACCTCATCGTTAACCACCAGGTCATTGCCGCAGAGTATGGCGTCCGCCTGCTTCAAGGCCGCCACGAATTTGGGGTCTTCTACACCGGAGCCGCGCATATCAATAAGGTTCATCCCCGAATCCTTTAACTGCTCCATTGGGGCCATGTCAAAGGCACAAAACGGCCTGGATTCAATCAGTACGGTAAAGTTTTCCATCGTTATAATAATCTCCTTTCAAGCCATTATCCAAAAATATAAAAGTTTAGATCCACCTTCCCAAATCAATCAAACTCACAAATACCGGTATAATTTTGCGGCGTAATTTTCAGCAACTCATCTTTTACGTCCCGGGACACATCCAGGGATTCGATAAATTCAGTAATTATTTTTTGATCCAGGCGGGCATGGGTGCGTGTTAAACCTTTCAGGGCTTCGTATGGCTCCGGGTAGTTTTCACGGCGCAAAATGGTCTGGATGGCCTCGGCCACCACGGCCCAGTTTTTTTGCAGGTCGGCCCGGATAACATCCGCATTCAAAATCAGTTTATTGAGCCCTCGTATGAGTGACTTCAAGCCGATGACGGTATGGGCCACGGCCACCCCGATGTTGCGCGTTACGGTAGAATCGGTAAGGTCCCGCTGCAGTCTTGAAATCGGCAACTTGGCTGCCAGATGCTCAAAGATGGCGTTGGCGACACCCAGGTTACCCTCTGAGTTTTCAAAATCGATCGGGTTCACTTTGTGCGGCATGGTAGAGGAGCCCACTTCGCCTTTTTTTATTTTCTGCTTGAAGTAGTCCATCGAGATGTATGACCATATATCACGATCCAGATCGATCAGGATGGTATTGATCCGCTTCAGGTTATCGCAAAAGGCCGCCAGATTGTCATAGTGTTCGATCTGGGTGGTCACTTTTGAGCGTGACAGCCCGAGCACCCGGTTGACAAGATGATCGGCAAAGGCGGGCCAGTCAACATCCGGGTAGGCCACGTGGTGAGCATTAAAATTGCCGGTGGCTCCCCCGAATTTGGCCGAATAAGGGACCGTATTCAGCATTTCGGTTTGAACGATTAAGCGTTCAACGAACACATATATTTCCTTACCCAAACTGGTGGGCGATGCCGGCTGACCGTGGGTGCGCGCCAGCAGGGCAACATCTTTCCATTGGCCGGCTTTGGACCGAAGCAGCTCGATGACGTCATTGACAAGGGGGGTTAAGACGTCCTCACAGGCCTGCTTCAACGAAAGGGGCAAGGCGGTATTGTTAATGTCCTGGGAAGTCAACCCGAAATGGATAAATTCTTTAAAAACCTGTAGATCCAATTCATCGAATTTTTCTTTTAAAAAATACTCCACCGCTTTGACATCATGATTGGTAATTTTTTCGATTTCCTTGACCCGGTGACCGTCTTGCCCGGAAAAATTCTTATAGATAGCCCTCAGGGATTTGAACAGTTTTTGATTAAAGCTTTTCAGCTGGGGTAACGGAAGCTCGCACAGGGCGATAAAATATTCCACCTCGACGAGTAGTCGATATTTTATCAGGGCGCCTTCAGAAAAATAATCCGCCAGCTTGCGGGTTGACCGGCGATAGCGGCCGTCAACCGGTGAAATCGCTTCAAGAGATGAAAATTCCATAATGCTTCCTTTAGGGTAAGGTTCAAGGGTTCAGGGTTCACCGTTCAGGGTTATATTTCTGGTCGGTCGAAGGTGGAAAGAAACATATGGCTCAAGGCACAAGGCTTAGGGCATAAGGACTGAAAAAGATGCTAACCGAATTTCAACCCTGAACCCTGAACCTCTGAACGGTTACAAACCTATTCTTTGAGGCGAGTATAGGCAAATGCTGCGATTGTGTCAAGGTGGTGCCAT
>JAIVWA010000427.1:0-4548 GCA_049190255.1 Gammaproteobacteria bacterium
TATCCTTCGCCTATTTTTTTGTTTCTGCGGCTTCTTTTGGACCATCGTCCGAAGCTAATTTTTCTTTTGCATCATATTTTTCTGAAGAATCATCACCCGAAGCAATTCTCTCCTTTGTATCATTTTCTTCTGGAGATTCTTCTGGAGAATCACCACTCTCTTCTTCAGACCCCTGGCTCTCGGGTATGGTATTTGCTTGAGTATCGGCTATTTGCAGTGGGTTTCCACTAATTTGAGTAAGGAATTTAAAAAAGATTTTTAATTGGTCGGCGTCGTAACCTGTAAGGCTCCTTATGGTTCTCATCAGGGCTTCGCTTACAACCCCTTGCTGGTCAGACAATTTTTTTTGCAGAGCTGTAAGTTTTTTTTCCTGTTCTTCAATAAGAGTGTCTTTTTTACCAATTTCCTTTTTTTTGCTGTATACTTCATTTTTAAATTGTTTGCGATATTTTTTGGCTCTCAAAATAAGCCAAACCATTATTCCCAAAACGATTAGAATAATAATTAGCGCAAGGCCTTGATGAGTAGACAGCCAACCGAAAAAATTTTCTAAAACATTGTAAACTGCCTCTTTATAGCTATTCAAACCACCGCTTAACTCTGGATTAGCCATTTCGCCGGCTGTAGCCACCTCTTTTTCCATTGTATTCTCCTCTTTTCTGAATAAAAACTAAGACTTTGCTTTTTCAAAGCGGATGAATCGAAAACGGATAATTGTGTACCGGAATTAGCTGTAGCCCAACATATTGAAGGGCCATTAGTACTAGCAATACCTACTCAAATATTCAAAGCAGGCTTTGTTGTCAAGATTAATTTTTTACGTCGGAGTTGCACTGTCAGGTCAATTTGAGTCCGCCTTGTAGCGGCAGTTTCGAATACCGGAGGGTTGGGGACTCTGGGGCCCAACGCCGACTCAAAAGACATCACCCATGACGTTGAACTCACCGGTGAGCGAATGCGGGCTCAGATAAAAAAAATAAAACAACTTACCCGGGCGCCCTTTTCCGTGGATATTGTTGCCGGCTTTGGCGAGGCACTCCATTATTCAATACAAGGGTGATCAACGACAATTATTATTTCCCCTCAACGACAATTAAAATTCCCGAATTTTACCACGAATGTTGATACCGCCACAGGCAGGCAAACGGAGTGGAGCGTAGCGCAACGGAGTTTGCCTGCCTGTGGACTAAATTGTTTCCTGAGTCTCCGTGTACGTCTTTTGCAAATCCAACACCTCCTTCCTCGTTTTCTATGACAGGTGAAACGGAGGGAACCCAAAGGGCGACCGGAGTTTCACCTGGGTGGCGCTTGGCCGATAACCATCGTCTTCACTTGTCTATGTATTGTCTATGTAATGCTCTTGCTCTGCCGTGGTCATGGCCGATATCCGCTCTGGATATGTCGTAAACGTAAAGCGGATAGGTGTAATCTGCTTCTTTGATTAGGATACCTCCCTGCAAATCGGTTATCGAGAAGATGCCATGGCTATCTTCGCAATCGTCAAACCATGTTGTGTTCTCATCCGAAAAATCGATATTAATTGTTTCCAGCCTGCCTTTTTGCGGGTTGTAAACGGCTTGTTCCATATTTTTTCTCCTATCTTTGATTTGCCGGAAAAATGGCTTACCAGAATGCCCTACAGTCAACGATCTGTGTCCGGCCCATAGGTTACCATTACCCAAAATCCACTCATTTAGAGCCCTTTGCCGGGCCATCAGGTTTTTTGCTCTTATTTTTCTTGGCCACTTCCATCCGGTAACTTTCAATGTTGAGCTCCAAAATCACACGGTGATGTACCCGGCGATCAATAGCAGCTGCGGCAGATAAACAGAACCCGTCCGCCGTGGCCGATATCGCATCGGACCCGATCATTTTCTGGATCATCTTGTGTTTGAACATCTGAGAGTATGGCATGTCAACCTCCCGCGCCCCTGGTTAAAAAAATTGTATATCGTAACTTCCATCACCTCGCCTTTCTTATTTGTTTTTAAGGGTTTCTTTGAGTCGGTAACTTTCCCATGTGCAGCTGATGACATGCGCTTTGTGAGTTATTCGATCCAGTAATGCTGCGGTCATACTGGGATCACCAAATATTTGTGTCCAGTCTCCAAAGCCCATATTCGTTGTAATCATCACCGGCTTTCTTTCGTGGCGTTCGGCCAGGATCTGGAATATAAGTTGCGCGCCTTCTTTGGAGAAGGGAACGTAACCCAATTCGTCAATAATGAGTAAACCATAGCCGGCATAACGCCTTACGGCACGCGCTAAAGTCTTTTCATCGCGGGCTTCAATCAGCTCGTTAGCAAGACCGCAGCCGGTGACAAAGCGTGTCCGTATTCCTTGTTTGCAGGCTTCCATGCCCAGGCCGGTTGCCAGATGGGTTTTGCCGGTCCCGCTTTTACCCAAAAAAATTATATTCCGGGATTTATCGACATACTCACAACCTGAAAGCTCCGTAATCAGCCGGGCATCCAGTTGCGGGGCGGCCCCAAAATCAAATGTCTCAAGCGGTTTTATTAATGGGAATTTGGCTTCCCTCAGTCTGCGTTTGCATCCATTTTCCTTGCGGACCTGGACTTCAGCTTCGGTTAAATTCAAAAGAAATTCTTCATACTCCAGCTTGTCCTGTTTGGCTTGGCGAAGATGACTGGCCAGATTGCTTATCATCGTGGACAGCTTTAAGCTCTTTAGATTTTCAATCAGCAATGCTTTCATCCCTGCATTCATAGCCCACCTCCGATCTGCTCATAGATGCTTACATCCGGAACCGGTAGGCTCTGCCAATTGTGCAGCGGCGCAAAAGGTGGATCGTGATCATCGGCTGAATTCTTTAAAATGTGTTCGACTGCCTCACTGCAGCTGACATTGGCTAAAAGTGCCTTTTCAACAGCTGATTGGATATCTGCAGCAGCGTGATCCTTGTAAAGCATCAAAACCGATATAAATTCTTTGATGCCTTTGGTGGTGCCCTGCTTTTGGCAGAAACGATCTAAAAGCCTTTCAAGGCAAATCGGCCAGCTTTTGCGCCATTGGCGGATGGGACGCGCCGAGTCAAATGCTTGTGGCCGCTGCTGGATGAGTTCCAAATAGTGTTCGGGTTCAAGGCTCCATTTGTTGTTGCTATAAAGTCGCTGATGCGATGCAATTTTTTTGTTCCCATAAAATATCTCAACACAATCCACATACACAACAACATTGACTTTGAAATAACCATAGGCAGTCGGCACCGAATAGCGGTTTTTATCGATAATTACCGTAGAATATTTGTCCACCTTCCCAGACGATGTCTCAAGGTTGCTAAAGCCGATATCCGGCAAGGGTATCAGATACTGGCTTTCTGCCTCGTACAACTCATTGACGCTCTGCTGTCTTCCGGCAAGTCGGTGATTGCCATATGAAAGACAATCTTGCAAAAGCTTTTCGTTTAATGCCTCTAATGTCTCGGCTTCCGGAATCGGAACCATGTAGTTGCGTCGAGCATAACCGACTAAACCCTCGACACCGCCTTTTTCATGTCCTTGGCCGGGATTGCAAAAACGAGGGGTAAAATTATAATAGCCCCGGAACTTGTCATAGGACTCCTGAAGTACCCGCTTTTTGCCTCGCATAACCCTTTGAACCGCTGTGGTCAAATTGTCATAAATCAGCACCGGAAAGACACCGCCAAAAAATGTGAGGGCATGAATATGACCGTCAAAAAGCGCCTGCTGCCGTTCACACGGATAGCAGCGTACAAAGTGTTTGCCCGAATATTTTGAACGCATGCAAAACATTTTCAGCAGCGTCTGTTGCCCGCCTAAAATCGCATGACATCGGCCCCAGTCGACTTCAGCCTCAACACCGGCCTGAGGATCGCATGGAATAAAAACCTGCGGACAACTAACCCCCAATCTCAGTTTGGCCTCTCGAACATATCGCCTTACGCTTGTCTCAGCTCCTTGAAAATCATGCTCGGCCTTGAGCCGGTGATAAACCCGCACCGCTGTGTGCCGCTGCTTTTTGGGGCGTTGTTTATCTTCTTCCAGCCATTTGTCGATGAGCTTAAGATAGGGACCCAGTATTGGATATGGCTGCTTAACCCGAGGTTTGTATCCGCTGTATTCACCTCGCAATACTTTTTTTATCGTATTTTTGGAATGTCCCGTCTCTCTGGCGATCTGTTTAATCTTTTTCCCATAAACCCGATGTGCTGTTCGAATAAAGCTGTATTGATCCACTTTGAGCATTCTCCTTTCTCCCCTCCGGTATCTGATTTGATAGCTTCAAACCAAGCTATACCAGAGGCGGGCTCAAAGGGGTCAATTTTCGGTTGTCGTTTGGCCTACTGGGGGGTCAATTTTAGGTTAGCAAAACCAATATATTGCAACCAACTTATTTTTATGTTAAAAATTAGTGTTAGAATCTGTTAAAGGCAGTTTTTCAACGGTTGCCATGCGAAACGGGATATAAGTTCAATGGAACAAATTGATATAATTCAAATATTGCGTCAGTTTAAAAGCGAGAATCATACAAAGTATAGCATTCTATCGATAGGACTTTTTGGTTCGG
>JAIVWA010000428.1:0-4545 GCA_049190255.1 Gammaproteobacteria bacterium
CTTCAATAAATGCAGCGCTGGCATGAAATATGACTCAGCACCAAAACGGTGAAAATTATCCAGAGTATGAATTTTTAAATGAATTGGGCGATGAACTCGAGCGAGAGCAAAAACTCTGATGAGGATGCCGGGGGGGGTAAAAATGTTGCAAAAATTTGCAGACGCCGACGAACCGGATGGTTGATGTCACCAACGTTGAATGAGCCCGGCCGTCTTGCAGCTGAGGTCTGCTACAGGTCCAATTGATAGGCAAGCAAATGGCTGGCGCGTCCTTTGCCGAGGATATCTCCGGGCTCGGTCGTCACCATCAGTACGCGCCGGTCGTTTACCGTCAGCCCTTGCAACGGTGTATCAAACTCTTCTCCCAAGGTGCCTTTCACAAACCTTTCATCCCGGTATTTCAAGATTTCCAGCCAGCTTTTCTGAATGCCGGGGGCGGCTGCGACATTACCCAGGATATTTCTTTCAGAGGCCACCACCAGAATTTCGAGTGACCCGTCACCGTCGAGATCGCTGGCAACGGGTGAAATCTCAATGCTGGCAGAGGTGGTTTGAATGTTCTTAAATGTGGGATCCACCACGTAAGTCAAAAACGAAAGACTGCCGCCCATATGTTTGGGTGAACGGTACAGGATCGTTTTGCCGTTATAGATATAAAGGATGCGGTTGCGGATAAAAGCGGTTTCCGTTTGTCCGTCACCGGTGAGATCTGCGAAAAGACTGCCGAGTACGGTGAATCTGCGCGGTAACGGTTTTGAAAATTTGACATACTCTACGCGACCGTTGATCAACTTTAATTGTTTAATGTTGCCGCCGAAAAAATTTTCACCATCAAATCTTTGACTCAATAACGTTTCCGGCCGCTTATCTCCATCCAGATCGAAGGCTCCCAGAATCCGCGGTATCCTCTCAACCGTCGGCGTAAGATTTTTTCCTTTTAAAGTGAAAATACCGGCGTTCAACGCTTTATCGGCCCACGAAACCACCGCCAGGTAAAGGGGACCGTTTTCGGAAGGTTGCCACCACTTCAGCGACAAAACCTGTCCCGGATATTCGGGAGCACCCTGTGCCAAGGGGCTGATCGTATCGGTGACGGTGTAGATTTCAATCTCGACCCCGTTGGTCGACGCCATCAGAAGCTGATTGTCGTAAGTTATAAAATCAGCCATCACCGAAAAGCTGGAAGTTCGACCGATGGTTTCAGCGCGTTCAAATTCGGGTTTAAAGCGCAGCCCGTCTTTCGGCACACTGGAATACACCTCAGCCTTGACGGATGCGGCCGGTGCCGGCACGGGCGCTGCCGCCGGCCCTTTTTTTTGAGTAGCGGCCGGAGCGCCGGAGATCCGGGAGAGGGCTTGCGGTAGATTGTAAGAGCGAATCACATAAAATTCAGGATCCCGTACTTCGATGCCCTCATCATTCAAGATAAATATCAGGGCATTGGAATCTTGGGCCGGTGGTGACGGCTGGGGGGGCCTGGAATCTTGCGCCGTTTCATAATCCTGCCATTTTAACGCCGGCAGGTTTTGTTGCAGCTGCGTGAAAAAGGATTTGCCTTTGCCGCTATAATCCCAAAACAGCGCCGGCATATGTTCATAGCGGCGAATCGGGTTTCCCCTTTCGATATTGTTGACCGGTCCGATGGGACGGGCAAATGAGAAGCCCGATTTCAGGCGGATAACTTTAAGCATGCCCCGGACGTCCTCCAGGGTCCCCAACACTTTCCCGGTCACCGGATGGACGATTTTCCGGCCGGGCGTCACCACGCTGAAAATGTCGCCCATGGCGACACCCTGGTCGGCGTCCAGATCGATAATATATTCCCCTTCGCTGGCCATGACCACATATCCGGAAAGCGGTTTGAAATCTTCGGCAATTTCATCGATTACGGCCGCATCTGCCGTCAGCCAGATACCGGAAACGGCGATAGTGATGAGAACCCGCAGCAGTCGAATTCGATTTAAAGACAGATGAAGCGACATCGGCGATACCCCCCCCGAATTTACAGTTTTTCAGTGAACCATGAGGGCCGACCTGAAAGTCGGCCCTTATGATATGATGAACGGAAGCACACCTGATAACATTAAAACTTAAAGCGCACTCTCGCACTGGAGACGAAGATATCTTCGTCGGAATCTCCATCGCGCTGATCAACCTCAAAGAAATCCATGCCGTCGCCTGCAAATAGATAGCCGGCATTGAGGGAACATTCAACATTGTTGAATAACATATACTTCACGAAAGCGTTAATTTCAACACCGATTTCATCTTCATTCCGGCTATTACCGTTATCGTCAATGTATTCGAAGTCTTCGGCGGTCATCATGTACATGGCGGCCGTCCCGACCTTCAAATTTTTGGTCCACTGGTAATCAAGGGCCAGTTTGTTCATGACGAACCCTTTGTCGAGCATATAAGGTCTCTCGGTGAAATAGGAGACATCATCGGCATAGTTGCCCTCAAACATAGTCTGGCTGCCATCCATGTCGACATCCACCGCCAAAAAGGCATCGAAATCATCATCGGTGGGGTCATCGTCACCGGAAGCATACCAGAAGGTGTAGGTCAATTTGGCCTTACCGAACTTGTAGCCGGCATCGGCGTGCAGAAAATAAGCACTGAGGTCGAAATCGCCGCTGGCGACAACCGCCCCGCTGTCTCTATCCGTACCCGGTGTGACGGATAAATAATTGACATCGTCAATATCGCCGCCCTGGTACATGAGGTCCCAGTTGACAAAAAAATCGCCGAAACCAAAGGAACCATCGGTTCCGAGCGTGTATACGCCCAGGTCCACATCGCCGGCAAACTGCTTGATTTCGTAATCGCGCGGATCGAGATTTCTAAAATCGGCAGGCGTCTGGGCATCCTGGTCGCCCCACATGTACAGGCCAAAGAGCCCGATTTTTAAATCATCGGTTGGTTTGAAGTTCATCCGGCCATATAACGAATCCACATCGTCGATATCATCGTTGGCGCTATCGGCGACGTCATTGAACTTATCAACACTGCGGATCCAGGCCACATCATAATCAATGGTTTCGGTGATTGAACTGTTAAAAGCAAGGGCCGTAGCCGTCTCCTGCCAGAAAAAGGAATTGGCCTTAAACGGTTGCAGCCCCATCCGGGTGCGGGCCTTGCGCTCAATAAAGGGGAGCTGAAAGTCGAGGTAGGCCCAGCGGGTTTCAAGATTGACACCATCGCCGGAGAAACTGCCGCCCTGAGATTTACCGCTACCCTCGCGACCCCAGCGGACACCGCCGACTTCAATGGCATACACGCCCTTGATATTGTCATCGTCATCACTGATTTCGGTCCAAAACCGATACTTGAGTTCGGCATAGGTCTCGGACACCGTCGACTCATCGTTGATCACACCAAATGAATCCTTGCGGGCATCCAACCAATCGGTGCGGTCGGTATACACCAGAAACCGGTTGTTCATGTCGCCGTGAAATGCAAACTCTGCTCCCACAGCCTCTACCGCAAAGCCAATAAGCAGCACTAGCCCAATAACAAAGCCTAATTTTTTCATCTTCATCCTCCTTCATGGTTAATTTTTACTATGATTCTTGTCAGCCACCTAAACTTTTCCACGCATCCCCCCTCCCATTGTGATCTTATCGATAAGAAGGCATCATCGATAGAGATAAGTCATGTACGGAATCTTTAATGAATGTTAGTATAAATGGGGTTGATATAAATTCCAAAATCCTGGGTTTCATTTCTCAACCCATTCGTTCCGACCTTTTAAACACAGGATTGGGATCAGATAGGCCCGTTTAAAGATGAACTTACGTCTGTGTTATATGGGGTAAACACGGTATTTCCCTACTAAAAAGCCCTTATATAAAGGGATACATGAATCTATAGTTGGAGGTTATGAGGTCTGGTGGCGAGGCTTATTTGGTTCCTGATCGCCTTTTTCATCCATCTCCAGATCCGACAGGATTGACTGAACCAGGGCAATCATGTCTTCGCCGGTCCAATCATCCTTTGGAACCATGTGCTCTACCCCCAGTTGCTCGGCTGCGGCTTGATATTCGGGCAAATCATAACTGGTTAAAATAACGATAATAATATCCGGATGATCGGCCTTTATGCGACCGGCAAGATCCAGACCGGTTTCAGCCGGCAGATGAATTTCCACGAAGATCAGATGGGGGTGAAAGTCCTCCACCTTCTGCAAACCCTCATTACCATCGGCCGCCTCCTGGATGTCCACGGACGGAAACCGGTTAACCAGGACCTTTTTTAATGATTGACGGAAGGGATCGTTTGGATCAACAATCAATATTTTAAACATGTACGTTGTTTACTAAAAATTGACCGCATGATAAATAAAGTGAACACCTTATATTTAACGCAAATTGGCTGTATTTTCCTTTTTTAAGCACCGGCTAATTACTCCGCCCTGAAAAATAGCATATTCAGGGTGATAAATAGTTCTTCGAAAACTGAAGTTTGTTTTTTAACCCTAGGTCCGGCGGATTAATTACTTAATGCTGCGCATTTAATTTTTATGTTTTTCTCTTTTTAATTCAT
>JAIVWA010000429.1:0-4530 GCA_049190255.1 Gammaproteobacteria bacterium
GCCTTTGCGGGAATGACAATAAAGTGATTAATATCGGATAGATGCAATATTATATGTATTTTTTCAGCTGTCCCAGATCCGTGACCACCAGATCCGGGCTCAGGTCTGCGCAGCGCGGGTCATTCTTTCGCAAACGCAAGGATCGCTTATCACCCGCAAACAGGGCCGTTTGAAATCCAACGGCCCGGGCAGGATAGATATCGTTAAGCATGTCGTTGCCGAGGTAGAGGACGGAAACCGGCTGAATGCCTTTGGCCTTCAGTTCTGCTACGGCCATTTTAAAGAGGATGAGAGAAGGTTTGGCCACTTCGTGCTGGTAGGAGTAAAACAAAAGCCCGGGGTCGAAACCCAGACCTTCCAGATCTGAATTCAAAAACCATTTGAACAGATAGGGTGTATAGAACTGGGCATTGGAAATAATACCGATTAATATTTTTTTTTGGCGGCAGGCAGACAGCATGGCCTCCAGATTGGGCATGGGAAATACCGGATTGGCAATTAATTCAAATTCAACGGCAAACGAACGGATGATATGCTGATCCTCAGTTTCCAATACCTGCATCCATATCTGTTCGATGATAACCTCCGGATGGTCAACCCCGTTATTGCGAAGCTCGCGATGTCGCCCTTCAATGGTACGGTACAAATCCTCTAATACGCTCCCGGCTGTTTTGGCGACCCCGTATTTCGTCAACAATCGTTTAATTTCTTCCATCGCCGGCGTGTGTTGTTTCCCAAGACTGATGTCGCCGGAACCGCTTATAAACAGGGTACCGTAAATATCAAACAGCACGCATTGGGGTTTCTCCTTAAGTTCCCCCCGGGCCATGATGGAAGTCGGCAGGGGTGTCATCGGGTGAAGATAGTGTTTGATTAACGATTTCTTCATACTTAAAATATAGTCTTTAAATGATAGTATAGTTACTCAGTATAGTCGCTCCATTTTAAAAGGCTGAATTCTTCCAGGTTTAAAAAAGCTGCAACCAGGACATTTTTATCGATTCGTTGTTTGATCTTGGTCTTGCTTACCAGGTCATACACTTCACGCAATTTTTGTCCGTACTGTTTTTGATTGTAGTTTCGTTCCACAGCATCCCGGTTGTCCCGAATTAGCCGGTTTCGGTTGGATATTTCACCGGGATTTGCCAGAAAGGGGTTTAACCGCACCAACATTTCAGAAAATTTTGCGTCCGCAACCAGCTTTGAAATAACCCGCTTTTGCGATCCCTCATCCAACAGCCCAAAATCGATGACGCCGTCTTTGGTGTTGGCGTCAAATGCGTTTCGAATAAAAACATGGTCCAGGGGGAAGTTAAGCCGTTCACAAGCCTTCAGCACACAATGGGTCCAATTTTGACGGTACTGACGAAGATCAATCCAATCAACCGGAACAAACAATTTATCGTACAGGTGCTGGAGTTGAATACCCTTAGTTTCGAAATCTTTACAGACACCCGGCAGCTTGCGGCCCCAAAGTAACTTTCCAAAAAGCCAGGGCTCAAGAAAAGAAAAACCAAAGCCTTCAGTGATACTCGTTGTAATCAGAGAATCAGCTGACATGACATTGGTTTCAAAATCATTTTTTAAGCCCCTGTCAAACGCCACCGGCAAATTATGATCCCTTACGAAGGTCTTCCAGGAATTGTAACTTCTGATGTCGGCTGCGCTGTTCGGCGGCAGGGTGATGGCCAGCCTTTCGCCATGATTAAAAAAAAGCGACCATAAGATGGCTTCGCCGATATTTTTGCGCCGTATGGCTCTTACGGGATACAGCGCCAGGGGTTTGAGGGGAGCAACCTGCTGTGTCCGATTGTAATGATTGACGGCATTCGCAAGCAGATGCAGTCCATCGGCCTTTAGACCGGCGTTGAGTAGCAGTTCATAATCCCGCCCGTTAATGACGCCGTAATGGCAATCGGCCGGATAGTCTTCAGCAAAATAAGCATGGGGGCGCCCATCTTCCGCAAAATCATGGATTTGCAGCAGCAGGTTGGCGCCTCTTTTCTGTAAGGCCTTTAATATTTTAATAAAGTGTCTGTTTTTTGCCAGGGTAGGGTTGTGAACATGAAGCACGTCACAGGAACCCTCAAATGTTCGCTCGATGGCCTTGAGAATCGTCTGAGCCACGTCATCCGGATCAAATTCATGCCGGTATTCGCTGCTGTATCCAAGTTCCGGAATATGGACGATACGGGCCGGGAAAGGCGTTTCCGGGGGAAGCCCGGTAAGAACGAGGGCTTCCCATTGGGGTGAGACGGCATCCAGTTGCTGTTTCAAAACCGTGGTGACCCCGCCGGTTTTTAAATGATAGTGGATAAAGGCAATTTTCATCAACTCGGATATATCATCTTTTGGGAGAAGAAGCCACAATTGGGCACAGGTGATCAGGGTAACGTCAAAGTAAATCCTAAACCAGTTGAATCAGAAGGTTTTGAATTTTGAATTTGGGCTATTGGGATTTGTTTGAAATTTGGTTTTTGGTGCTTGGGATTTCCCATGATTTTCATTAACCCCCTGTGTTAGGAAAGTTGTCACCTCTTGCCGGCCTGTTCGCCGCTGGGGAATCCCCCCGGGGGGATTCCCCAGCGGCGGCGGCCAAATATTCCTCCTCAAAATTAAATTAGGGGGCGCAGGAGGTTGACATGCAGTATACCGATATGTTCAAAAATGCAATGATACAAAAAATGACTGGTCCAGAGGCGATATCGGCTTCGGCATTGTCCGAACGGATCGACGTTCCCCAACCAACACTTTCCAAATGGTTGCGCATGGCCGGTGTCGTTTCATCGAATGATTTTCCTAACATTGCACACGAGTATACAAAAATGACTAAAGTAAAAGGCCCCAAGCGCCCCAACGACTGGAGCGCTGAAGACAAGCTCAAGGTCGTCATGGAAGCGGCCTCCCTTGATGACGAGCAACTCGGTGAATTTCTACGCAAAAAAGGGTTGCATAAGACTCACCTTGAGCAGTGGCGTTTGCAGATGCTCGATGGTCTTCAAAACGGCTTTTCAAAAAAGAAAACCAGACAAAACAAAGCCGATTTCAAACACATCCGATCTCTGGAAAAGGAACTCAGACGAAAGGACAAAGCCTTGGCAGAAACAGCAGCCCTATTGGTTTTGAAAAAAAAAGTCCAAGAGATCTGGGGGGACGAGGACGACCCCACAGCCGGGAGCAACGGGAAATGATCATCAATCTTATTGATAAGGCCGTTGAATCCGGTGCTCGCCTCAAAAAATCCGCAGCCATAATGGGGCTCAGTGCCCGTACGATCATCAGGTGGCGTCAACAAGGCGGCGGCCAAGACCGGCGCAAAGGTCCTTTGGCAGCACCTGCCAACAAGCTCAGCGAGCAGGAACGGCAACAGATACTCGACATCTCCAACAGTGTGCCGTTTCGGGATCTGTCACCCAATCAGATCATACCCAAACTTGCGGACCAGGGTGTTTATCTGGCCTCTGAATCGACTTTCTACCGAATTCTCAAAGAGCATAAGATGCTGATCCATCGTCAGGCTTCAAAACCGGCTGTGGCTCGTCGTCCAAAAGAACATGTGGCCAACAGACCATGCCAGGTATGGAGCTGGGACATCACATATCTGCAGACTTCCGTTAAAGGTCTCTTTTTCTACCTATACATGATTGTTGATGTCTGGAGTCGCAAGGTTATTGCTGCCCAGGTTTTTGCCGAAGAATCCATGGACCACAGCTCGATGTTATTGGCCCATGCGTGTATGACCCATGGTGTGCAACCTGATCAACTCGTGCTTCACTCCGATAACGGTGGCCCGATGAAAGGTGCCACCATGCTGGCGACTTTACACAAACTGGGCGTCATTCCATCCTTCTCACGACCCAGCGTCAGCAATGACAATCCTTATTCTGAATCGCTTTTTCGAACCATGAAATACCGACCCGAATATCCGTCAAAACCATTTGAAAACATTGATCAAGCGCAGTCCTGGGTCGATGGATTTGTCTTCTGGTACAACACACAGCATCTGCACAGTTCAATCCGTTACGTTACACCTGATGATCGGCATTTTGGTCGTGAGGAACACATCCTGGCCAATCGTCGAAAGGTGTATGAAAAAGCCCGAAGTCAAAATCCGAATCGGTGGTCAAAAGAAATACGCAATTGGAACCCTGTGCATCGGGTTTGGTTGAATCCTGAAAAAAAGGATGAAGCCAGCCAGATGCACCGACTAAAAAAGGCGGCTTAAGTTATGGCTCAGGTGACAACTCTCTTGACGCGCGCCGGATATGGGATTTCGGATTTCGGATTTATTAAAGGATTATTTTCAGATTTATATAGGGAAAGAAAGGTAAAAGGTTTAAGGTGTCCCTGCTTCGGGCATCCGACTTCCTTAAAGCTTCAGCTTTAGGCTTCGTTAAAACTTCGACCCGACAGGTCGACGGGACAGACAGCGGATAGGCAGGAGTCGGGGTTAGGGCACAAGGCGCAGGGCGTACGGCTCAAGGTTTTTAAAATAAGACATTTTTCCTTTTTAAAATCCGCCATCCGCAA
>JAIVWA010000430.1:0-372 GCA_049190255.1 Gammaproteobacteria bacterium
AATGAAGGAATACGTCAATATAGACTGGAATCAGGTCATGTCCATCGTCGGGCTGGTCGGTGAAGAGGGCAAAGGCCGCATTATTGCCGAAGCACGGTATATCAAGATTCCCCAAAGCCCCTTTGCGGAGGTGGTTTTCGTGGTAGATGAAAAATACCAGCGTTCTGGAATCGCCACCAGTCTTTACAATATGCTGGTTCAGCTGGCTAAAGAGCGGGGGGTTAAAGGTTTTCAGGCGGAAGTTCTCTTTTCCAATACCGGGATGATGAAAGTTTTTCGAAAGGGACAGCTGCCGGTAAACGCGCGCCTGGAGAGCAGCGTCTATCACTTGGAAATTTCTTTTAACTAGTGCCTGAACGAAAATAAAGCATC
>JAIVWA010000430.1:382-4528 GCA_049190255.1 Gammaproteobacteria bacterium
CTTTCCAAATTCAAACACTCCTGCCCTCCGTCTTCTGTCCTCCGTCATCTGTCATCTGTCCTCTGTCCTCTGTCCTCTGCCTTCTGTCATCTGTTCTCTGTTCCCAACTCTGCGCCGAGCGCTTTTAACTGCTTTTCGAAATCAGCGTTTTGGCTGTCAAGTTCATGGGTGATTTTTTCCAGTTCATCAAAATATTTGTCAATCGCCGACTGACTGGCGTGGATGGCCCGGGAAAGTTCGGCGATGCGCGGTCCGTCCATATCCTGTGACGCCTGCTGCATGGCCTGGTTGAGACGATCCAATTCATTCTCGTGAGTTTCAATCTTGTCTTCCACCTCCCCAATACGCTTTTCAAGGGGTCTGGTCAGCTTAGAACGGCGTGCGATGATCTCAGATCTTTTACGCCGCATTTCTTTTTTGGACAGCCTGTCGGTTGCTTCGGTATGAGGCCTTTGGGTTGCGTGGCTCGGTGGGGGCGGGTTTTTATCATGCCAGCCGTCTTTTTCGAGAAATTCCTGATAATTGCCATCGAATATTTCTATATGATCATTTTGAAATACAATCAGCCTTTCAGCCAGGGAGTGCAAAAACATTTCATTATGGGTAACCATAATGACGGTGCCTTCGAAAACATCGATGGCGGCCAGCAATGCGTCGCAGGATTCCATGTCCAGATGGTTGGTCGGCTCATCAAGCAACAGCAGGTTTACCGGTGTTGCCAAAAGCTTGCCCAGCATCACCCGGCTTTTTTCACCACCTGAAAGAACACTGATTTTCTTCAAACCGTCATCACCCGAAAACATCATGGCACCGCAAATATTGCGGGCCTTTTGTCGGTCCATATCCGGATGTGAATAGAGTATTTCCTCTTCAACGGTGCGGGAATCCACCAGACTTTTCACATTGGTTTGTTCAAAAAAGCCTTTTTCAATCAAAGGGTGATAAACGGTTTCTCCGCTTTGCGGTGCCAGCACGCCGGCCAGAAGTTTGAGCAGGGTTGTCTTGCCTTTACCGTTTTTGCCAACCACACAGACCCTTTCCCCCGCCTCGATGGTGATGTTAAAGTCCTTGATCAGGGGTTTTCCGCGTTCGTAGGCAAAATTCAGATTACGTGCCGTTACGGCGCGCTTACCGGGAAAGGGACTGGCTCGAAAAGAAAAATCGAGGAATTTCATCTGCTCGAGCTTTTCTTTTTTTTCCATCTTTTTAAGCGTTTTGATGCGGGATTGTACCATATTTGCCAGTCTGGCCTTGGCGCGAAAGCGGGTGATGAATTGCTGAATTTCCTTGCGGCGCCGTTCATCATTGATCCTGGTTTTTTCATATACCTCTTCGTCCTGGGCAATCTGGTCATAATATTTGGCCGTATTGCCGGTGATTTTTCGCAACTTCCGGTGGTGTATTCCCATGGTATGGGTGACCACCTTATCCAAAAAGCTTCGGTCATGGGTGATCAGGATCAACTCATGGGGCCAGGTTGTCAAAAATTGCTCGATCCAGCGAATGGAGGTGATATCCAGAAAATTGGTAGGTTCATCTAAGAGCAGCAGGTCCGGTTCTGAAACCAGGGCTTTGACAAGATTTAAACGTACCTGAAGGCCGCCGGAAAATTCTGCGGGAGGCCGATGAAAGTCCTCCTCTGAGAATCCCAGACCGGCCAGAATCTTTTCCACCTTCCAGGAGTGTTCCTGTTCCTGGGGCGGCAGGGCGCGCATGCCCTCTTCCAGGGCGGTATCGGCGGTAAACTCCAGACGCTGCTGCACGGTTACGATGCGGTAATTTTTCGGTATGACCACCGAGCCGGAATCCGGTTGCTCATTACCGTTGATCAGTTGAAAAAGGGTGGTTTTGCCATGGCCGTTTTGCCCAACCAGACCCACCCGCTGTTTTGAGGTGAGGGTAAAACTGATCTCGTCAAAGAGGAGCCGGTCACCGAAGCTTTTTGTCAGATTTTCAACACGGATCATAAATAAAATGCATAGAATGCCTTTTATGTGTAAAAAAAGAAAACGAATCCAAACATATACACAGCGATCTGCATCTCTGAACCCGGTGGAAAATTCGAAATCAGGGATTCAAACGAAGATGACGCAATGGGTCAAGACGCAGTGTATTTTTACAATTATCAACAGGATATCACCTATGGAACGACTTGTCATCTTGAAATATCCGATCTCAGTCTGGCCGGCGATGGCAGAGACTTTTGAATGCGGAATTGGGAATGGGGAAGTCGGAATGCGGAATGCGGAAAACAGGGGAAGACATTGGGAAGTAAGGCTTAAGATTCAGTGCTAAAGTTATATGGTGTCAGCCATTGTCACGCTGTGGGGTGACTACGGCACACCATGTAGGGCTCAAGATCAAAGGTATAAAAAATAGACATTAATCCTTTTTAAATTCCACATTCCGCATTCCCAATTCCGAATTCGAAAGACTCGCAACCCGGAACTTTGTTTTTCTTGACAAACCCAGGTAATTTAATATCTTATTACCTGAATTGTGCACGTATTTTTACCGACAGTGAATAAGAGTGTATATTGGTGACCTAACCGAAGCGAAGTTTGCTGGTAAAAATTCAGGTATTAGCACAACTTTAGGGAATGACGAATGTCGAATGATGAATGATAAATGGTGGTGTCGCTGCGCTCCGCCGTTTTAAAATTGACAGAATTCCTTAATTCGACATTCGACATTCGACATTCGTCATTATTCATTCAATAGGAGGTACTCATGTCAGAGGAAAAAAAGGATTTTGTGGTCAAAGATCGCCGAATTTTTGCAAAGGATGGCCAGGAAGATGGAGCTGCAGACGAGCAGGCCCCTGCTCCTTCTTCAGAAGAAGAGGCCCAGACGGAAACATCAACTGAGGAAACCCGGGAGCCTGGAGCACCCAAGACGTCACCAGCCGATGAGTCCAAAGAGCAACCGCCAATGCCTGAAATTAATTTTCCGACTTTCGTTGTCTCGTTAAATGCTTCAGCGTTGCTGCATCTGGGTGCCATCGAGGATCCCACCACCGGCAAAACAGAGAAAAACCTTTCCATGGCTAAACAGACGATCGATATTTTGAGCATGCTTGAGGAAAAAACAGCCGGCAATTTATCCAAAGACGAAGAGGATTTATTGAAGAATATCCTTTACGATCTACGAATAATCTACGTCAAAGAGAAAGAATAATTTGCCATCGGTGCCGCACACAATGATGAAGATTTTGTCTCCCGCTAAAATCAACCTGTTTTTGCAGGTTACCGGAAAACGGCCGGACGGCTTCCACGAGTTGTTTTCGCTGATGTGCTGCGTGGATCTTTTTGACAGTATTTTTCTTCAATTTGGCGGGAAAAAAATAGAGATTGAATCATCTGATCCGCAAATTCCTCTGGATGAGACCAACATCGCCCACAAAGCCGCAACCCTGTTTTTTAAAGCCCTGAAGACCCATGATGGCTTAACCATCGGCATTGAAAAGTCCATACCGGTTGCCGCCGGTCTTGGCGGTGGCAGCAGCAATGCCGCCAGCGTCCTTATCGGACTCAACCAACATTATGGGTTTCCCTTCTCGCGCGACGAGTTGATGTCCCTGGGGCTTCAACTTGGCGCTGACGTTCCCTTCTTTATCTTCCAAAAACCAGCCTTGGCCTCGGGGGTTGGTGAGAAGCTTGAAGCATATCCGGGCTCATTACCCTATCACATTTTACTTTTCAATCCGGGGATTGAAGTACCCACCGCAGAAGTTTACCGAAATCTGAATTTAGGATTGACAAAATGTAAAAAAATAATTACAAAACCCTTTTTAATGCAAAGCGGTTTTAATGCCTCACGGCATTTATGCAACGACCTTGAAACCGTGACGATATCTAAATATCCGGTGATCGAGTCTTTAAAAAAGCAACTTCTGACGCATGGGGCACTGGGAGCATTGATGTCAGGCAGCGGACCCACTGTATTTGGTCTTTTTTCTGATCCCCACAAAGCCGGTGAAGCCGGGCAGGCGATTGAGCGGAGCCTCCGGTTGAATGCTTATCTTGCTGATATCATTGATGAAGCGTTTCCTGCTGTCACTGATTTCTGACGTTGTTTCAAAAGGGACGTTTTTTAAAGGATCCATGGTGGGGCGTCGTCAAGTGGTAAGACACAGGACTTTGGTTC
>JAIVWA010000431.1:0-4518 GCA_049190255.1 Gammaproteobacteria bacterium
GCAGGAATGCGGAATTCGGAATGCGGAATGCGGAATGAAAAAATAAGAAAGAGAAGCACAGGAATGCGGAATGTGGAAAGAAAAAAAGAAGAAAAAGAACAGAAAACAGATGGAACAGGCGGAGCAAGAATTGTATGGCACCTGATAACATTAGTTGTGTATCAGGAAGGAGTCATCTGACCTCTGTCATCTGACATCTGTCTTCTGATAATTACAGGAGTTTAACGCATGTCATCGAAACCCGAGAAAGAAGAAACCGGTGAAAAAAAGGTAGGTGTCTACATCTGCTATTGTGGCGGCAACATATCGGATCACGTGGATGTGGAAGCGGTGCGTGACAGGGTGGAAAAACTGCCCGGGGTTGCAGTGGTGCGAACCAACGTGTTCATGTGCTCCGATCCGGGGCAGGAACTGATCATGGAAGATCTGAAAAACGGCACGGTCGACCGGGTTGTGGTGGCCTCTTGTGCGCCCAGTCTTCATGAAACCACGTTTCGCAATGCCCTGACTCGCGTCGGCGCCAACCCCTATATATATGAACATGCCAACATCCGCGAGCAGGTCAGCTGGGTGCATCATGGCGAGGCGGCAACCGACAAGGCCACTCGTTTGGTATCGGCCGCCACAGCTAAAGCCGGGCTGCTCGAACCGCTTGAACCGATCCGGGTTGATGCCAGATCGCACGCCACTGTCATCGGTGGCGGAATTGCCGGTTTGCGGGTAGCAAAAGACCTGGCCGACCGGGGAATTGACGTCGCGCTGATCGAGAAAACCCCCTTTCTGGGTGGCCAGACCGCCCGGCTGGACCACCTTGCCCCGACCGGGGAAAAAGCCGCTGATATTGTGGCCGATCTAGTCGGCCAGGTCCTGGCGGATTCTGCCATCACCATTCACACCTGCAGTGTCGTGGAAAGCTTTGAGGGCTATGTCGGAAATTTTAAGCTTGGCGTAAAAAAACAACCGCCGCAATTTCCAGAGCGGCAGGATGAATTGAAACGACTTAACGCAGACGAGATGAAACCTGGAGAGTATGTGCCGTTTGTGGGGGTATATCCGGGGTCAGTGCCTGTTGCCGCTGAAGATCTGAGCATTGACACCGGTGTGATCATCCTGGCAACCGGGTTTAGGTCCTATGTGCCGCGCCGGGGGGAATATGGTTACCGGAATTTTAAGGAAGTGGTCACCCTGCCGGACCTGATCCGGATCCTGGCCGAAGAACAAACCGGCGGCGAGTGCCTGGAGATCAACGGCCGAAAAATTAGAAGTGTGGCCATGATTCACTGTGTCGGCAGCCGGCAGATTCCGGGCATCCACCCGGAAGATGAATTGGGGAATTTGAACGAGTATTGCTCGCGCACCTGCTGCTCGGCAACCCTTAATGCGGCCAACATCATCCGTGAAACCCATCCCGGCACGAGCGTGTACGAATTCTACCGGGATATACGAACCTATGGCCGCGGTCAGGAAGATATTTACGACCAGGCAGCTCAAAATAAAGTTGTCTTTCTGCGGTTTGAAGATGAGGATTCCCCCGAGGTGGTTGAAAACAGTTATTCCGACGATTTTCCGCTGCTGGTCAAAGTGAAAGACACATTGACTTTCGGCGAAGAAGTCGAAGTGCCTGCCGACCTGGTCGTGCTGGCTACGGGCATGGAACCGACCGGGATATCCGAACTGGTGGGCATGATGAAGCTGCCGGTGGGAACAGACCGCTTTTTACTGGAAGTCCATCCGAAACTGCGCCCGGTCGAGTTGCCCCTGACCGGTATCCTGCTGGCCGGCACCTGCCAGGCCCCCATGGATGTCGGCGAGGTTTGCAACGCTGCCGGCGCTGCGGCGGTAAAGGCCGCGGCGTTGCTTGGCCGTGGTTATGTGGAACTCGATCCGTTCGTAGCGGAGGTTGATATGGCCAAATGCCAAGGATCGGGTGCCTGCGTGGAGGCCTGCCTGGTTGAGGGGGCCTTGGGTCTGGTTGAGACGGAAGTGGATGGACAGAAAGTACAGCGTGCTCAGGTGACACAGGCTTTGTGCACGGGATGTGGCGCGTGCGTTGCAGTGTGTCCGGAGAATGCCATCGACATTAACGGCTGGACCCTGAAACAGTACGAGGCCATGGTCGATCAGATCGTTGCTGATGATGTGGCGGCGGCTTGAGGTCGGTGCCAAGTGGGATGATTTTAAATAACCAATGAATAATTTAACGTCTTGGGATTTCTATTACTGAATGAGGATAAAGGTATTCTTTCGAAATTAAAACCGGCAGAGCGAAGCGATACCACAAATCTTTCCGCCTCCGGCGGATCAATATTCAATTCTCCGCCTCCGGCGGACCCGGATCAGGGGTTATTCGATGAGTCAGAACGAACAGGACAAGAAAGCAAAAAAAGAGGCCATGAAAAAACTCCGCGAAAACCGGAAAGTCTTTATCAAGGCGGCCTCGGCCAAAATGAAGGCCCAGAAAAAGGTGATCGGGGCCATCAAAGACCAATTGAAGGACGGGGCCGGGACGGTTCCTGAAATTGCCGCGGCAACGGGCACTTCCACTGCGGAAACCCTCTGGTTCCTTGCTACCCTGAAAAAGTACGGTGAGATCAAAGAGGCGGAAAAAGACGGCAGCTATTTTAAATACGCGCTGACCGGGGTTGAGGAAGCGGAAGTAACCGATTAATCCGGGGTGGGTGTAAATCACCCCTGGGAGAAAAAAATGGCATTAGCAAATCCGAATTTTGCTGAAGAGTTAGCGAATTATGGGAGCGAGACGGCTCTGGAATGCTTTAACTGCGGCACCTGTGCAGCCATTTGTCCGTTGATTTACGAGCATTTTCCACGCCGGATGATCCGCTATATCCAGCTGGGCGCCAAGGATCGAATTTTGGAAAACGCACAGGAACTCTGGCGCTGTCTGCACTGCGGACTCTGCACCCAGACCTGTCCGCGAGAGGCGGATCCCGGAGAGGTCATTCTGGGGTTAAAGCGCTATGTTGTTGCGAACTGGAGGAGGTCTTGAAATGTATAACCCCAAGGATATTATCAACCTGATTGCCGATAACGTCAGGAAAACCAGAAACCCGTTCGGTATCCCGAAATTTGCGATAAACAACTGGTGGAAAAATGCGGAGGTTAAGCGACAGGGCGATGCTCTGCTTTTTACCGGATTAATGTACCAGTTTGTCCCCTATATCGAAAGAACGACAACCTATCTGGAACGCTATGAGGACAGCAAGTGGGCCGACTACGTGAAGTTCGGCAAATACGTGCCGAAATGGTTATCCGGGTTGGGGCTGGCAGCAATCACCCCCGGAAAGGAGAAGAAAAAGTTTAGCGGCATCTTGCAGGACATCACCAAAATCCTGAACAAATCCAAGGTGGACTTTTTTTACAACCCCGAGCTGGACGATTACAGCGGGGTCATGCTTTACGATCTTGGCGACCAGGAAGAATTTGTGCGGCATGCCAAATATGTGGCGGCAAAGTTGAAGCGAAACGGCATTCAAAAACTCATTACGGTGGATCCCCATACGACCTACGCCCTGAAAATACTCTATCCCAAATATACGGGCGAGAGCTTCGAGGTTAAGACCTATTTTGAGCTGCTCAATCTCAGATCGAAAAACGGCAGCCGGCGGATCACCCTCCACGATCCCTGCTTTTACGGCAGATACCTGGAGTTGTCGGACGTACCGGTCAGGGTCCTGTCTGACATGGGCTTCGAATGCGTGCCGATCCGAAATTCCGGATTGTACACCAATTGCTGCGGCGGTCCGGCGGAGTCGATTTCGCCAAAGCTTTCCGGAGAGGTTGTGGATCGACGCATCAAAGAACTTGAAACAACTGATGCACCCCTTGTCGCCATGTGTCCCATCTGCCTTGGCAATCTGAGAAAGGCGGGCGCCGATGTGGAAGACCTGTCGACCTTGATCGCGCGTTATGCGGAATAACTAATAATTTAACTAAACCAGAAAGAAAGGAGTCAAAGGCAATGGCAGAAAAACAAGAAAAAATTCTTTACATATGTACATGTGGAGAAAAAGAAGCTGAGAAGGCTCACGTCCCGTTCGTGTTTGGCAATGCTGCCCTGGCAATGGACATAAAAGCGACCATTGTTCTGCAGGGAGACGGTGTCAATATCGCCAAAAAAGGGTATGTCGATTCCATGCCGCCCGGCGGGGGGTTCCCACCCATGAGGGAACTGTTTGATAGTTTTATGGAGCTCGGCGGACAGATAAGGGTCTGCGGCCCCTGCATCAAAGATCGCAATATTGCGGAATCGGATCTGGTTGAAGGAGCTGAGGTGACCGCCGCCGGCACAGTCAATTTGGAAGCCATCGAGTCCGATGCGGTATTTGTGTTTTAAAGCCGGGTTACGAGCCCCTCGATTGGGGATTTTAGATTTCGGATTTCGGATTGGATGGATGAGATACGGGTCTTTCGATTTCGGATTTGTGATTTGGGATTTCGGATTGGAAAGAGATGGAGTGATTCGATTTTGGATTTGTGATTTGGGATTTCGGATTGGAA
>JAIVWA010000432.1:0-4514 GCA_049190255.1 Gammaproteobacteria bacterium
TGTGATTTGTGATTTCGGATTGGAAAGAACTGATGATCCGAACCTTTTAGTTTATTCCATTATTCCAACACTCCACTATTCCATGGATGCGGAAAAATCTCCGGCCTTTATAGGCTGATAAATATTAAAAAATTTAAAGAAAGTCCGAAAAGTTCGAAATATGCCTACGCTTAAAATTATTCCGCTTGGCGGACTGGGAGAAATCGGCCTGAATATGATGGTGTTTGAATACGGGAACACCATGTTTGTGGTCGACAGCGGGTTGATGTTTCCTGAGGATTATATGCTCGGGGTAGATTTTGTCATACCGAACATGGAATACCTCCGGCAGAATCAAACAAAGTTGGCCGCCGTTGTTTTAACCCATGGCCATGAAGATCATATCGGCGCACTGCCCTACCTGATTAGAGATATCCATGTACCGATTTTCGGGACCCCCTTTACCCTGGGACTCGTGCGCCACAAGCTTGAGGAACTGGAACTGATATCGTCGTCTGACCTGCATGGAATTACCCTTGATGAAAATTTGCGTTTGGGTCCCTTTGAGATTGAGTTTATCCGGGTCGGACACAGTGTCGTCGATGGCGTTGGGATGATAATTCATACACCCTGCGGGACACTGGTGCACACGGGTGATTATAAAATCGGCTATGGCGCCGTCGGGGGCATGACGACGGATTTAAATAAATTTGCCCGCTGTGGTGAAAAGGGGGTCCTCGCCCTTTTGTCGGATTCCACCAACGTGGAAAAAGAAGGTTACACCATTTCCGATAAAGAGATCGGTGAGACGCTGGACAAAATTATTGCCGACAGCCGCGGCCGTGTCATTGTTGCTCTGTTTGCCTCCAATGTTGCCCGAATCCAGCTGATTGTCGATATCGCCAGGGCCAGGGGGAAAAAAATTGTGATCAGCGGCCGCAGTATCGAGGTCAGCGCAAATATAGCCAAGTCCCTCGGACATCTGACGATTCCTGAAAATATGGAAATCGAAATCGAGCAGCTGACTGATTATGCCGATGATGACATTATCCTGATTACCACCGGGAGCCAGGGTGAGCCGATGTCGGCTCTGGCACGCATGGCTTCGGGTATCCATAAGCTAATTAAGATTAAGGCCCGAGATACGGTCATACTTTCTTCTAAATTCATTCCCGGCAATGAAAGGGCTATCGGTAAGATCATCAACAATCTCTATCGAAAAGGCGCCAACGTTATTTATGAAAAAATCTCCGCTATTCACGTTTCGGGCCATGCGTTCAGAGAAGAACTAAAGCTGATGATCAATCTGACCAAACCGGAGTATTTCATCCCCATTCACGGTGAATACCGCCATTTGATACTGCACTCCAGGCTGGCCAAAGAAGTGGGGGTTGCCGAGAACAAAATCCTGCTGGCGGAAAACGGACAGATCATAGAATTTGATGACACCGGCGGCAGGCTCAACGGGACTGTCACCACCGGTCGGGTGCTCATCGATGGTAAAGGCATAGGGGATGTTGGGCGCAGTGTGCTCAAAGAGAGGCGAACCCTTTCCGAGGAGGGTATGGTTGCAGTTACCATGGCCTTTGATGAGGAAACCGGTATCATCATGTATGGACCGGAAATTGTTTCCCGCGGGTTTGTTTTTGAAACAGAAACCGGCCATCTGCTTGAAGATGCCCAATGTGTTATCTTAGAGATTGTCGAGGAAGTTCCATTTGATACTCCCCATCGAGTAGATAAAATCCGATCAAAAATCCAGACTGCCTTACGGCAATATTTTTTCTTTACCATTGGACGTCGTCCGGTTATACTGCCGTTTATTATGGAAGTGTAGACAGTCAATGGCGACAGGTTGCGAAAAACTCCTTGCCGCGTTTCTATACACAGGTCGACGGTGGCCCAAAAGGTATAAGGTGTAAGGTATAAGGTGTAGGGTTCAACGATTTGGGATTTCGGAATGCAGATTTGGGATTTTTAGGAGGATTTAGCTTCAGATTTATATAGGGATTAAAGGGGGGGTGCAAGGTACAAGGTGTAAGGTGTAAGGTAAGAGGGTAGAAGGAAAGAGATGCAAGATCAAATTGTGAGGTTATCCTTATTCATGCGGTGAGCCGTGCGCTTCAACCTTATACCCTATACCTTACACCTTATACCATTTTGCTTAAGCAAGGAATTTGATTAGGGACGCCGTAACCAGAGACCAGCAACCAGTAACCAGATAAAACCCTATGCGCAAAGAAATTTACGGAATCATACTTTTCTTTCTCGTTATCTTTACCCTGATCAGCCTCTTATCATACAGTCCCGCTGACCCCTCCATTAATAATGCCAGGGCCGCAGGGCAGATTCATAATCTGTTCGGTGTCTTCGGGGCGCATGTATCCGGCTTGCTGATCGGACTGTTCGGGTTGGGGGCCTTCTGGATTCCAATTTTACTGCTGTTGGCAAGCATCCATTTTTTTGGAGACCATCCCAGCAAAGCCATGATTTCCACGGTGCTGGGCGGGATTATCCTGGTGGTCATCACCGGCGCGCTTCTGTCCATGCGGCAAAATCATCTTATCCTGTTCGGCAACAAATTTTCAGCCGGCGGGATGGTTGGCATCCCCGTCAAAGCCTTTCTGGTAAAGTATACCAACACCGCCGGCAGTGCGATCATTTTAATTCTGCTTTGGATCATCGGCTTCATTCTGGCTACCGGATTTTCCCTGATTGCTTTTGGCAAACGTATCTGGCGCTGGATGAACATTATCAATGATCGCATGACGGCGTTTGCTATCAAACGCAGGGAACGCAGGGAAAAAGCAAAAAAGCGTGTCCGGGTTGACAAAGAAACAATTGCCAAACGGGCCAAAAAGATCCAAATCAAAACCCAGGCCGCCAAACCCATCAAGGCTGTTCCTCCCGCCAAACAGGAAGTCTTTGATTTTATGAGGAGCGGAAAGGGATATCAGATACCGCCGTTTAGTTTTCTGAAGGACCCGGATGAACCTCCGGTTTCTTCGGATGACAAAAATTTGCGCATGCAGTCGCAACTGCTCGAAAAAAAACTTGCAGATTTCGGTGTCAACGGGAAGGTTGTCGCCGTATCGCCCGGTCCGGTAATTACCACCTACGAGTATGAACCCGCGGCCGGGGTGAAAATAAATAGGATTGTTAATCTTTCCGACGATCTTTCACTGGCGCTGAGGGCCATGAGTATTCGGATTGTAGCCCCGATTCCGGGAAAAGCGGTGGTCGGCATCGAGGTGCCGAATGTCAACCGCGAGAAAGTTTGCTTCAAGGAAATCGTGGCTTCCAGTGAATTTGACAAATCCAAGTCGAAGCTGACTATTTGTCTGGGCAAGGATATTGTCGGAAATCCTGTGGTTGCGGCCCTGGATAAGATGCCCCATTTGTTGATTGCCGGAGCAACGGGTACCGGCAAGAGTGTCGCCTTAAATGCAATGATATGCAGTCTTTTGTACAAAGCCACCCCGGACGATATTAAGCTGATTATGGTCGATCCCAAAAGAATTGAGCTTTCCAGTTATGACGGAATTCCCCATTTGATCACGCCGGTGGTCATTGACGCCAAAAAAGCGACCAATGCCCTTTTCTGGGCGGTAAGGGAGATGGAAAGACGCTACGAGTTGCTCTCCCAGATGAACACCCGGAACATCAACCAGTATAATAAAAAGATCGAGAATAAAGAAATATCCGACCAAGAAGGTGAATGCAAAAAACTGCCATACCTGGTGATCGTGATTGATGAACTTGCCGATCTGATGATGCTGGCCTCCCGGGACGTAGAAGTCACCTTGACCCGTCTGGCCCAGATGGCCCGGGCCGCCGGTATTCACCTGATTCTTGCCACCCAGCGGCCGTCAGTGGATGTTTTAACCGGTATTATCAAGGCCAATTTCCCGACCCGGCTGACTTTTCAAGTTTCTTCCAAAGTCGACTCGCGCACAATTATTGATACCAACGGGGCTGAAAACCTGCTGGGCAACGGGGATATGCTGTTTTTACCGCCGGGTACGGCGAAGTTGCAGCGGATACACGGTGCTTACATCTCCGAGAGTGAGCTCGTTCAAATTACAAAATTTCTGCGCTCCCAGGCAAAGCCCGAGTATGACGAGGAAGTCACCGAAGCTGCGGCCGCCGATGCCGTGGCAGACGAAGAGCAGGAATATGACGAGCGCTATGATGATGCCGTGGCGCTGGTTACCAAGACCGGGCAGGCGTCCATCTCCATGGTTCAACGCCATTTGCGCGTGGGATACAACCGTGCGGCCCGCATGATTGAGGTCATGGAAAAAGAGGGGGTCATCGGGCCGTCGGACGGGGTTAAACCCCGGCAGGTCCTGGTGACCGGTTATGAGAGGAGGAAGTAAAAGGTTTCAGGTGTCAGGTGTCAGGATAAAAACAGGTTTCAGTGTTCAGCACTTCCACTCCCTGAGACCTTATATGAAACTACATTGAAATAAAGTAGGGGCGGGGTTTATCCCCAATGTTGTTGCCTTAAGCCCATGCTGTTGATTTTTTTATTT
>JAIVWA010000433.1:0-4512 GCA_049190255.1 Gammaproteobacteria bacterium
TGCTGTCCGGGGGCGGGTATGCCCGGCAGGCCGCCATTCATTCCGAAATGCTCCTCCAAATGCCGGACAGCTGGTCGTTTTCTCAGGGAGCCGCTATCCCGGAAGTCTGGCTCACGGCTTTTAGCAACCTTTTTTTGGAGGGTGATCTTAGATCCGGCCAAAACGTAATGCTCCATGCCGGCGGCAGCGGGGTCGGCACGGCCGGCATTCAAATGGCCCGGGAGGCCGGGGCCGTCGTGTATGTGACCGCCGGGACAGCGGCCAAGCTGGATCGATGTCGTGAATTGGGTGCATCGCTGGGCGTCAACTATAAGGAACAGAATTTTGTCGAGGAAGTCATGTCTGTAACACAGGGCCGGGGGGTTGACATAATTCTGGATCCTGTCGGCGGTGCCTACCTGAATCAAAACCTGGACCTTTTAAAAGAAAATGGACGATTGGTAAATATTGGTTTGCTCGGTGGCAGCACGGCTGAAATAAATTTGGGCACTGTTTTGGGGAAAAGTCTAAGGATCATCGGCTCCCGCTTGCGCAGTCGACCACTGGCGCAGAAAATAGAGATTACCCGGATGTTTGCAGACAGATTCTGGCCGATGCTCGAGGCCGGAAGGTTACAACCGGTCATTGATACCGTCTTTCCAATTGAAGAAGCCCGGGCCGCCCACGCCTATGTCAGGCAGGATCGCAACATCGGTAAAGTCATTCTGGAAGTCGACCCTTCGGCCCAGGTCACTTGATTGGGGTCTGAAGGAAAAATCGAAACGGGATTGAGTTTTCGATCCGCCGATATTAAGCTCCAATCCCCAATTCCAAATCCCAAATCCCAAATCGAATGAATCCTAAATCGGATGACTCCCCAATCATTCAAGCGTCCATTCAATCTGGTATGTATCCTGGGTGATGGAGGCGAGGTGTTGGTCAAAATAGAAATGCTCGATCAGCCATTCCCTGTCTAGATAGCGAATTATTAAATGCCGATCGTCGATGATCCGGGTAACCTGACATTTCAGAAGGTCTTTCAGCCCTGACCCGGAAGTCTTCACCAGGGCTTCTTTGGATGTCCAGTAACGGAAGAAGGTCATTAATGAATTTTTTTCCGGATCAGCCAGGGCCCATTCCCGGTCACCGGCGGTTTTGGCAAACAGCCCCCGGGAACATTCGCGGATTCGCTCGATATCGATGCCGATGGGTGTCGGTGCGACCACCCCGCCAACGTACTGCGTTTTGTGGGTAATGGACCAGTAAATGTCATTAAAGGGCAGGGGGGCACCGTTTTCATCCTTTTCCAGTCTGTCAATTTTGAGGCTGCTTATTGCGGCGGATTTTTCAAGGGCCCGGCGGGCATGGCGGCTGAGAAATTTGACCCGTTCCCTGGGTTTGTAGTTTTTTACATCTCCGGGCACTGCCAATATTACGGGGTAAATGGTTTGATTTGGGATTTGGGATTTCGGATTTCGGATTTTATCCATGGCATCCAGCAGTTAAAAATTATCATTAACAGCAATAATCTCTTTGATAAGCACAAAACCGATGTGCCGGGAGATATTAATAAAATACTTCAATCTTAAATTAAGGCTATTTAAAAACGGATTTATTTCCGGTGTTAAAATATCCGCAATCCGCAATCCCAAATCCGCAATTCATAACTTCTTGCTTCTGATTTCTAACGCTTCCTGGTACACCTTGTTTTTTGAAAGGCCGTATTTTTGGGATATTTTTTGGGCCAGTCTGGAAACCGGTTCGTTTTTCGATTCCAATTGATTGCGTATTTCGCTTCTCACCGTTTCCCAATTCACGGTGTTGCCCGCCTCGCAACCTGATATCAGTAAAGTACACTCTCCTTTAGTCTCGGAGCGCCCTTCAAGGATTTCCAATATTTCCGACAGCCGACCCCTTATAAATTCTTCATGGAGTTTGGTCATTTCCCTGGCCAGCACGCCGTAGCGATTACCCATGGTGCTGATAATCTCTTTTAAAAGGAGCAGGATGCGTTTGGGAGACTCATAAATGATCAGGGTCCGGGGCTCTTTAGCAAGCGCACCCAATTGATTCAACCGTTTACCTTTCTTTTTAGGCAAAAAACCCGCAAAGGTGAACGCATCGGTCGCCAGGCCGGCAACGCTCAGTGCAGCGGCAGCCGCAGAAGCACCCGGCACAGGGACAATGCTCACGTTATTTGCGGCGGCTGAATTAATCAGGCGATAGCCGGGATCCGACACGGTTGGCGTTCCGGCATTGGATACCAGAGCGATGGCCGCCCCGTTTTGTAATTTTGTAAGAATTTGCGGGGTTCGCTCCTTCTCATTGTGCTCATGATATGAAATGAAGCTGCCCTTGATACCGTGCAGTTCTAAAAACCTTCGCGTTTTGCGTGTATCTTCGGCGGCAATCAGATCGACCCGGCCCAATATTCTAAGCGCCCTCAATGTGATGTCATCCCGATGGCCGATGGGTGTGGCGACAACATAAAGGGTGCCCGGACTGACGACCATCATGCTTTGTTTTGAATTTTTATCTTTCAAAACGATGCCCCTATATGTTTTCCCCATAAAATAATCTGAAATCTATAATTACCCATAGGCGAGTTCAAAAGCATTCTTTACAATTTCAATTTGAGGTTCATCTCGATTTGAAGTGACCGCAACGACATCAAATCTGGCCCTGGCATCAGTCTGCTTGGTTCTTTTTAGATATTGCAGGGCGACCATGGAGATCTTGCGTTGTTTTTGAGGCGTCACCGACCATTTCGGACTTCCATACCGAATCGATCTCCTTGATTTTACCTCCACAAAAACAATTGTTTTCTTTTCTTTAGCGATGATATCGATTTCGCCCAGTTGAGTGCGATAATTCCGCTCCAGAATTTTATATCCGTTTTTCTGCAGATACCATGCGGCCAGGGCTTCACCTTTTTCTCCGAATTTTTGACGTTTGTTAAGCATAGTGATGGCTCGTTTTTCCGCCGAAGGTGGATTGGTCGTCCGTTGATAGCGACCTTAGCATGTTGGAATAAGAGGCAACAAGCTTTTTCAATGGTCACCGTGCGTATATTGACGAATTAAAATTAGACGTAATCTGAGCGATTGACAGGCACCACCATCAAACAGATTGAACGTTCGATGTTCGATGTTCATTTTTTAAATGTATTCCTTGACGCCTTTAAAACTGCGGCGATGAATCGGGCAGCAACCAAATTTTCGAATGGCTTCCTTGTGGGCCCGGGTCGGATAGCCTTTATGTTTGGGAAAATCGAACTGGGGGTAATAATGATGGTATTTTTGCATCAGGCGATCCCGGGAGACTTTGGCGATTATCGATGCCGCGGCTATGGAGATACTTAATGCATCGCCCTTTGGTATCGGTTGTTGAGACAAATCAGAAGGTATGGGGAAGGTGCCGTCAATTAAAAGATGATCCGGTTGGGGAGCCAGATTCTTGACCGCCATGGCCATGGCCAGCAACGAGGCTTGCAAAATGTTGATTCGATCGATTACAACCGGATCCACAATACCGATACCGACTGAAACTGCCCGGGCATAGATTATAGCAAACAGACGCTCCCTTTTTTGGGGTGACAGTTTTTTGGAGTCCGTTATATCGGGATCATGAAAGGCAGTCGGTAGAATCACGGCAGCCGATACTACCGGGCCAGCCAGGGGACCCCGGCCGGCCTCATCGATGCCTGCGATTGCTTTGTAACCTTTTTGGGTGGCTTCTTTTTCGAAATACCATAAGTCCATATCGGAATTCGGAAAGTAGAAGGGGGTATGCATAACAGAGAATTGTGTTGCTACCCTGGTTTCTTTAATCCTTGTACCCTGTGACGAAGATTCTTGGACTGTCAGTCGGCACGTAGAGTGCCTACCATTCAACTCAATCAGCCAATCAACTTAATCAACCAATCCTCTAATTAAACCGTTTTTCTTTAATTCTGGCTGCCTTTCCTCTGAGTTTGCGCAGATAGTAGATTTTGGCGCGTCGCACGCGGCCCCTGGTAATGATCTCGATTTTATCAATGATCGGTGAGTGCGTCGGGAATATCCGTTCTACCCCAACGCCATATGATACCTTGCGCACAGTGAAGGTCGCGTTCGTAGTGCCTTTACGCTTGCTGATGACCACACCTTGAAAGGCCTGAATTCGTTCTTTTTCACCTTCTTTAATTTTTACACTGACTTTGACCGTGTCACCCGGCCCAAAGTTAGGCAAATCCATGCGTAAACTTTCTCTTTCAATCTTTTCTATCTTTTCCATACGACCTCCAATATGCCTTTAATAATTTCAGTTTTTATTTTTTTTGAATTATTGTTCAATAAAATCCAAAAGGAGTATTGGAGTGTTGGAGTATTGGGAATTTTTCATCACTCCAATACTCCATTACTCCATCACTCCCATTGGGCTATTTTTAACAGCCGGTAAATACTTACTTGATTTTACCTTCCAACCAGCCTGTCGAGTATAATCGCCGCCGCCGAGCGGACCGACAAATGGTTATAACTTGAAACCCCCGCG
>JAIVWA010000434.1:0-4508 GCA_049190255.1 Gammaproteobacteria bacterium
TTGGTTGGTGAATTAGCTCATTGGCGCAGGGGATAGCATGCTAATTCCTAACCCGGATAAACCGGAAATCCGAAACTCGAAATGCGAAATCCGAAACAAATTCGAATCACCAAAATTCAAATGACCCAAACAAAATCGTAGTTCCGATAAACCCGAATCAAGCAGATAAAATAAGTTGAGCGGCTGCTCAGTTTTGGGAAAAGAACTGGTAGATAAGAGTTTACAAGGAATTCTATCGATTTTAATATAAAAGACAGAGCGCGAGCGATACCACAAATCTTCAATCGTTCCGCCGCAGGCGGATCAATATTCAATCCCGGTTTATCCGGGTTAGGATATCATAGATATCCATCGGATTTTTATTGTTCTGAGCGGCAATCTCCTTGAAGCTCAGTTCCGCTGCCGCCGTAATGTCATTTTCCGAGAGAGTTCGCAATACTGCCGGAATATTGAGGTTGTATTCCTGACAAATATCTGCCAGCGAACGTCTTCCAATCCCCGGAGGGGGGAGATCCGGCATCTTTTTGACTGCATCCGGAGACGCAACCGGCTGCATGACCGCATACAGCGCTTTGGGTGACATCCGGTTTAATCTGGCAACTTCCTGGATGGTCTGCTCGGGGCCGTCAAATTCAATGCCCGCTTTTTTCAACCGTTCAGCGGCTTGCGGCAAATCAAATCCCATTTTGGATGAAAAGGTTTTCAGGCTCGAAAGCTCGGCATGCCCATAGGGCGGTTCGCCATATTTGCGCGCGGCGGAATCTTTCAAAAAATCGTTATATTCCATCACCCAGTGAAAGGGCGGTGTCAGAAAATAGGTGCCGACGGCAACCACAATGGTGATAATGAACGCCGTGGTGAATTCTTTCGTAAACACCCGAACCTGTTTGGCCTTATTTTTCAGATATGAGACAATCGGTTTCCAGTTGTAGTAGATGTGCAGCAGAATCGACAAAAGAAAAAGCAGGCCCAGATTGATATGGATATTGCCCCAGTCCGTTTTGGTCAATCCCCACAGATGCCAATCGGCCCAGTAGGCAACGCGTCCTTGAGGCGCAACATATAAGGCCACAATGGTCACTATCAGCAGGATAAATGACGACAAGGCCGTCAATGATGTGATTTTTCTCATTTTCATCGCGTAAATTCTCTCCCGTCCTGAAATTATGCTCATTCGATTGGGGTTAAATTAACGCCTAATTGAGCGAAAAACGCTCAATTAGGCGTTAATTGTTATTAGAATTCGATGACAACCTCATTTTATAATTCTATGAGGGGTGAGATACAAAAATAGATTTCTTTCCTTTGATACTATTAACTTAATGTCAACTTTTCGTGGGAGTGGCTTTCCAGCCACGAAAAGAAGTCGCTCCAAAGCTGTGATCGCTTAATCGCGGCTGGAAAGCCGCTCCCACAGAGATTACACCAATCCTTAGGTTAATGACATTGACTATTAACTAATAACGAATAACAGATAACTCACAATTGGGGTGAAGCCTCTAACTTGTGATCATTAATAATCAGGCGTCGATCCCCATATGTCAAGCACCGGGGGTTTAAAATCGGATGTATTGCGTTGTCGGCCCATATATGTTAAAAAATTTGAATGTCTTCATTACTTAACCTTGATAAAAAATCGCAGACGGCCTTGCTGGATGGCGTCGCCGCACTGGCCCGGTTTTTTTGGGGACCCGATCCCGAAAGCAGCCGGGAGATACTGCAGGGATCTTTTCTAAGCCCCTTTGAGGACCTCGAACCCCGGGTGGCATACGAACCGCCCGACCTCCTCGCCGGCCTTAGAGACATCATCAACAGTTTCGCAGACGCAGACACCATTTTTCAGTACCTCGAGGAAGCCTATGTGCGCCTGTTTATCAATTCCCGCGACGGAATCACCGCCCCCCTGTATGCTTCCTGTTATGTCGATGACAGGGCCTCCGGGGAAAACGCCCCGTTAATGGGCCCCCCTGCTGATTTGATGAAAAAAAGATTTGAATCCAAGGGACTGTCGCTGTCGGAAACCATGCATGAACCTCCCGACCATCTGTCGATTGAATTGGAATACCTTTATTTTCTGCTTAAAAAAGGCTGGTCCGACAACGATCCCGCGATCTTGTCCGAAGCCGTTTCTTTTGCGGGTGAAGCCATGCGGCCCTGGGTAATCATTTTGCGAGAGCGGATCGCCGATGAAAAAAACTGTCGTTTCTACCCGCTGATCACCTCTGTTGCGGTGTCAATCCTGGCCTACCTCGGCCGTCAAACACCTTCACCCTGACCTTTTTGGAGCCCCAAAAAAAAAGGGCACAACAACCGTGCCCTTTTCTTTTTGGATGAAACCAACCGGTTTGTTACGGGGCATTTTTGATGGTGTAAGATCCATCCTTGTTGTATTCCACTTCGGCTTCCAGATAATAGACCTTTTTCAGATCCGGTTTCATATCCTGGAGCATATAAAAGGACTCGCCGCTTCTGGCCCCGGTTGAACAGACGAAGACAATCGGCTTGCCGGTCGGAAGCGAATTTACTTTATCCTCAAGTTGATCGACGGGAATATTGACGGCCGTCTCAAAGTGGCCGGCGGCAAACTCATCCGGGTCCCTCACATCAACCAGATAGATGCTCTGCGGATTTTCTTTTATTATTTTTTTAAAGGTCGCAAGGTCAATGGATCCTTCTTCTCCACCGGCTTTAACCTGAACGGCTGCAGGAGCTGCACCGTAAGCCTGTTTCCAGGCCGGGTAACCGGCGTCAAAAACTTTAGCATTTGTATATCCAAGCTGAACCGCCTTCCTGGCGGATTGATGGCTCAGCTTTCAGGTGTAGCCCTGGCAGTAAAAAATTACCAGCGTACTCTTATCGGCAGGCAGTTTACCCTTGAGTATGTCAAATTGGCTGTCCGGAATGCTGATGGCCGTGGGGATATGGCCTTTGTTGTATTTTGGTTTCAACGGCCGGGAATCCACCAGGATCATCTTGTTTGTTGCAATCTGCTCGGCCACATAGGCCACTGATACAGCTGCATAGGAGCCCTTGGCCTTCATCCAGGCCGGAAATCCGTCAGCGTAGACCTTGACATTCGTGTAGCCGAGCTTTTCCGCCTTCCAGGCGGATTTGTGACTCAGCTTTCAGGTGGGGCCCTGGCAATAAAAAATCAGCAGGGTGCTTTTATCCTCGGGCAGTTTGTCCGTCAGTTTAGCAAACTGGCTGTCCGGAATGCTCACCGCCGTGGGGATGTGTCCTTTGGCATATTTGGGCTTATACGGCCGTGAGTCAATGATCATGGCCCCTTGCGGCTGGGGCACTTTGGCGTACTGCTGCACCAGGGCAAGGTCTGCCAGGTCGTGAAACTGCCAGGCGGGTATTACCGGCTCAGCGGTTTTCTGGGTGGCGGCACAGCCAAAACCCAGCGCCAACACCAGCGCCATGACTACTGGCAGCCAGGGAACTTTCCTAAATCCAGTCATGCATTACCTCCTTTGGTTGATGGTTAACTTTTGGTTGAATTTTTTTGGCCTAGACTATCCCGATTTTTCCCAGAACTCCCGGGCCATATGAACGTTTCCGGGAAGGGTCGGTGTAACCGCCCAGTCCAGCAAACGCGTGCCTTCGCGGTAATAGATATTGGGCCGGGTATTTACATGGGGCGCATTCACCCGCACCAGTTTTTCCTCCTTGACCATCCGGCTGACTTCACTTTGCGGATCGTTGAGGTCCCCAAATATGCGGGCCTTGGTCGGGCAGGTCACCACGCAGGCGGGTTCCTCTCCGCGCTTTAAACGGTGTTCGCAAAAATCGCACTTATCGGCCCGCCGGGTACCGGGATCGCGATAGCGGGCCCCGTAAGGACAGGCCGTCACACAGTTACCGCAGCCGATGCACTTCAGCGGGTCAATCACCACCAGACCGTCCGCCTGTTTGTAAGTGGCATCCACCGGGCAGGCCGCCACACAGGATGGGGTCTCGCATTGCATGCACTGGGCGGGCTGGAACTCGGTCTTGCGGCTGTCACTAATATCCCACAGGGGCCGGATCCAGTTTCGCCAGAATCCCTCGGGGACGTTGTTTTCAACTTTACAGGCAATCATGCAGGCCTTGCAGTCGATACATTTGGATGCATCTATGATGATCCCGTACTTTTTCGGTGTACTCTCGCTCATAACTATATCCCTCTGATATTCCCATCACCCATTGTTTTCATTCTTTCAACCTGACAACCAAAACAAATGACGAATGTCGAATGACTAATGACTAATGGTGGATGTCGCTTCGCTCCGTCGTTAAACAATTTTTAAATCGATAGAATTCCTAAATTCGATCCGCCGCAGGCGGATCATTCATAATTCTTCAATCCGTTAAAGCCCGCAACTCATCCTATCAATCTTTTCAACCCCAAATCCCAAATCACAAATCCAAAATCGAAAGACCCGCATCCCGCAACTCGCAACTCGCAACCCGTAACCCGCTATACTTTCTTTACACTGACAATGGTCTCATGCATGGCCCTATTC